>JACCZL010000751.1 GCA_013695975.1 Chloroflexota bacterium | reverse complement strand
GGGCGACGCGCGGCGCCCCCTCCACACGACGACAGCAGCAGCCGCGCTAGCGTCCAGGCAAGCCTCGATGGACCAGATCGCGATCGTCGTCCTGAACGGGATCGTCTTCGCGTCGTACCTGTTCCTGGTGTCGGCCGGGTTGACCTTCATCTACGGGGTGATGCGGATCCTGAACACCGCCCACGGCAGCATCTACGGCCTGGGCGCCTACATGGGCGCCTGGCTGATCGTGCGGCTTTGGCCCGGCGGCTCTGGGGCGCTCCCACTTTGGACAAGCTTCCTGGTCTTGCTGCTGGCCGGGGTTTTCATCGGGCTCGTCGTTGGGCCGCTGATGGAACGCCTGTTCATCCGGCGGGTCGTCGACCGCGGCGAGGTAATCTCGCTGATTCTGACCTTCGCCCTGTTCCTGATCCTCGACGACGTCATGAAACTCATCTGGGGGGTTGACCCCCTGCTGGCCGACATGCCCTACTCGATGCTCGGCTCGATCCCCCTGGCCGGCATCACCTACCCCATCTACCCCTTCCTCTTGACGATCGTCGCCGGTCTGGCGGCGCTCGTCATGTGGGCGATCATCAATCGGACGCGGTTCGGTAAGCTGGTGACCGCGGTCATCGCCGACCGCGAGATCAGCAGCGCACTCGGGATCAACGTGCCGCGGATCTACACCTTCGCCTTCACGCTCGGAGCGATCCTGGCGGCAGTCGGTGGGGCGTTCATCGCGCCGATGAGCTCGGTCGTTCCGGGTATCTCGATCGAGGTCATCATCCTGTCCTTCGCCGTCACGACGATCGGCGGACTCGGCTCGGTCGGCGGGGCCGCGATCGGGGCGATCATGATCGGCCTGTTGCGGGCGGGGGCCGTCCAGTACGTGCCGGAGCTCGACCTGTTCGTCATCTACGCGCTGATGACGCTGATCCTGCTGATCAAGCCGCGGGGGCTGTTCGGCGGCGTGGAGGCGCGACGGATATGAGCGTCAAACCGGGCTCACTCGGTGGTGAGAGCGGCGTCGGGGAGGAGCTCGGGGTCGGGCAGGACGCCGCCTTTCGCGGGGATCGCACCGACGAGCAGGCGCTGACCGGCGCGACGAGCAGCCCGCGGACGTCGAGGCGCGGCCTGCTGGCGGCGCTCGCCATCCTGGCCCTGTTGGTGCTCGCGCCGCTGCTGGGTTTGCCGAGCTGGCTCGTATTCCTGTTCACCGTCGCGTTCGCCAAGGGGCTGGTCGTGCTGGGCGTGGTCCTACTCCTGCGAGGTGACCTGGTTTCGTTTGGGCATGGGCTCTACTACGCGATCGGCGCCTACGCCGCCGGCCTGGCGCTTCGGGCCGGCTTCCCGCTCCGTGATGCCTTTCCGTTGGCCGTCCTCGGCGCGCTCGCCGGCGCCGTGCTCGCCTCGATCGTCGGCTTGTTCCTGGCCCGCTACCGCGGGATCTTCTTCGGGATGCTCAGCACCGCCTTCTCGATGATCCTGTATTCGTTGCTCCTCAAGCTGTACTGGCTGACCGGTGGGACCGACGGGATCGCCGTGCGGATTTCGAGCACCCTCGGGCTGCAGCCGCCGGCCGACCTGATCCGCCTCACCCAGTATTACTTCGTCCTGGCCCTGGCGGTCGGCTCGGTCTACCTGGCCTACCGCGTGGCCGCCTCGCCGCTGGGCTACCTGATGCGGGGCATCAACGACAACGAGATCCGCGTCGAGTACATGGGAGCATCAGTCCGGAGGGCGATCTATCGAACCTACGTCCTGTCCGGCGCGCTCGGCGGGCTCGGTGGGGCGTTGACCGCGATCACGGTCGGCCATATCGCCCCCGACCTGGCCTACTGGACGGCCTCGGGTGAGTTTGTTTTCATCGCTCTGCTCGGCGGCTCGGGCTCGGTCTTCGCCCCGTTCGTCGGGGCCGGCGTCTTCGAGCTGGTCCGCAACTACGCCCAGAAGGCCTCGCCGTACACCTGGCAGATGCTGCTCGGGTCGGTGCTGCTGGTCATCATCCTGTTCGCGCCCGGTGGGCTCTGGAGCGTGTTCGAGCGACTGGTCGGCCGTCGGCCGACCGGTTCGGCTGGCGGACCCGAGAAAAGGCCGGCCAAGGAGCGGCGGTGGGCGTTGTCCTCGAAGCGCTGAACGTCGTCCGCCACTTCGGGGCGGTCAAGGCGGCCGACAACGTGAGCGTCCAGCTCCAGGAAGGGCAGACGGTCGGCATCGTCGGCCCGAACGGCTCCGGCAAGACGACTTTCGTCAACATCGTCACCGGCTACGTCAAGCCGACCGCCGGGCAGGTCCGCTTTCGCGAGCAGGACATCACCGGCCTCGAGCCGCGCGAGGTGACTAACCTTGGGATCGCGCGCTCGTTCCAGATCCCGCAGCTATATACCAGCCTGACGATCCTCGAGAACATGCTGATCGCGTTGTCAATCCGCTCGCGGCAACACTGGGGCTTCTGGGGACCGCTCAAGTCGGCCGACCGAGTCGGCGAGGCGACCCAGCTCCTGGCCCGGTTCGGCTTCGCCGGCGGGATCGACCAGCGGGTCTCGACGCTGCCGGAGGGGGGCCGCAAGCTGCTCGACGTGGCCCTCTCGTTCGCCCTCGGGCCCAAGCTCCTCCTGCTCGACGAGCCGACCAGCGGCGTCAGCGTCGACGACAAGTTCGGCGTGATGGACACCCTGATGGAGGCGATGAAGCGAAGCGAGATCACGGCCGTGTTCATCGAACACGACATGGACATCGTGGCCCGCTACGCCGACCGCGTGCTGGTCTTCGCCGAAGGCAGCATCCTGGCCGATGGCGACCCAGACTCGGTCTTCGCCAACCCGGCCGTCCGAACCCACGTCCTGGGCGACGGAGTGTAGACGAGTGGGCGGTGGGCGATGCTGAAGGTTGACGGGGCGACGGTCAAGATCGCCGGCTTCACGATCCTGCGTGGGCTGACGCTCGAGGTGGAAATCGGCCGGATCGTCGGGTTGATCGGCCGCAACGGGGCCGGCAAGACGACCACGCTGCGAACGATCATGGGGCTGGTCGACCTGCAGTCCGGCGACGTCCAGCTCGAGGGCCAGAGTCTGGTCGGGCTGGCGCCCCACGTCCGGGCCCAGCGCGGCATCGGCTACATGCCCGAAGACCGGCGACTCATCCCCGCGATGACGGTCGAGCAGAACATCCTCTTACCAGCCTGGGCCCGCGACATCCCGAACGCGGACCAGCGCCTGCAAACGATCTACAAGCTGATGCCGGAGGTAAAGGAGCTGGCGTCGCGGGGGAGCACTCAGTGCAGCGGCGGCCAGCAAAAGCTCGTCGCCCTGGCCCGCAGCTTCATGAGCGGCTCCAAGCTCCTCCTGCTCGACGAGCCGTTCGAGGGCGTCGCCCCGGCCCTCTCGCAGCGCCTGGTCCGAGCCGTCAAGGAGCTCGCCGAAGCCGAGCAGGGCGTCTCAGTCCTCGTCTGCGAGTCCGAGTTCAAATGGGCCCGCCTCCTCGCCGAAAAAATCTACGTCATCGAGCGCGGCGAGACCACCCAGGAAACGACCCCCGCAGCCGCCCCCGCCCACGCGGTCCCCGACAACTTCACCACCGCCCGCGCCAGCGAGCTGACTTCCTGACTCCGGTGTGATCGGCACGAGCCCGAAGAGACGTCACGCTCGCCCGAGCAACGTCGACGCGACGAGATGGCGCACGCCCCGCTCGAGCGCCTGGCGACGCGTGAACCCGATCTGGGGATCAAGGATGTCGAGCCAGCTCTGGTACTCGGACGATTGACGACCAAGCGCATTCCACTGTTCCCACAGCCCCGTCTCATCCCAGGTCGCTCGGCCGGCCTGCTGGAGGTCTCCGAGGTGGGCGGTGACGCGCGTGAAGTAGAGCGCGAGACGCTGCCGCAGGTAGGCCCACCCGAGCTCGGTCAGACTGGCGACACGGTTGGCCTCGGTCAGGTACGACCGATCCACGCTGCTGATCGTGAGGAAGTCGGCCGCCCAGAGCACTCCGTCGCCGAACAGATCGGGCAGCGGACAGCCGCTGAACAGGCCACTCCAGTCCTCGCGCATTCCGAGCTTGCTGCCCTCGCGGACCACCACGACGGCCTGCAGCCGGGCGAGGACCCCGCGCACGTACATTTCGCAGGGATAGGCCAACGCCATCATGGGTCGCCGCTCGATCCGCACCTTCGGCTCGACATCCGGGCGGTCGCCAGCTTGTCCCTTGATGTAGGGGACGTTCTCGAAAACGTCGCCCTGAAAGATGGGGCGGTGTGTCCTCGTCTCCCGAAAGAACTCGTGGCGGGTGGGTGGCCAGTTGGCAAACGGCCCCGCCACGCTCAGAAGTCCCAGTCAATCGGCACGCGCGGCGTCGGATCGGGCCCGGCGGGTATAGTAGCCCCTCGCGGAAGCTCGTAGTAACGGTCCTTGCCCGTGCCGACGAAGCGACCTCATGGAAGATCTGCTGAGACTCCTGCTGGTGATCGCGCTCGTGTTCATAGGGATGATCGCGCTAACCTCGATAGCGATACGGGTGGGGACATGGGTAGCGACGGGGGAGCGCCGCCCGGACTACAGGATGCTGGACGAGCTGCTCCGAGGGATGACGGCGCTCGAGTTGATCGGGATAGAGGTGGGGACATCGGTAGGCATGCGGGAGCGCCGCGCAGACTACAGGACGTTGGACGGGCTGCTTCAGCTGTCCCCCCGCCAGTTTGAAGAGGCTGTGGCCGACCTGCTGCGAAAGATGGGGTACCGCGACGTCAAGCGCGTGGGTCGCGCCGGCAATCTGGGCGTCGACATCCTCTGCAGGGACAACAGGGGGCACACCGTGGTGGTCTAATGCAAGCGGACGGCCGTCGACCGCCAGGTCGGCTCGCCGATGCTGCAGTTGTTCATCGGTATGACGCTGCTCCACCACAGGGCGGATCGCGCCATCTTCGTCACGACATCGTCGTTCAGACGCCCTGCCAGGGCACTCGCGCAGAAGCACGACATCCGGTTGATCGATGGCCACGAGTTTGCCCGTTTGCTCTAGCATCCCCGGCGCCGCGGCGTGGACACCGGTTAACGCGGTGCTCTGGCCGCTCGGCTGGGTGGTGACCGCGCGGATCGGGGTCGACGTCGAGGCGCAG
>JACCZL010000823.1 GCA_013695975.1 Chloroflexota bacterium | reverse complement strand
ATGCGCACCCAGGCCGTTCGGGTCACCGGCCATCGCGAGGTAAGCCTCAACGGCCGGGTAGTCGACGCTGTAGTGCGGGTAGCAGCTCCCTGGCCAGGCGCCGCGCGGGGCATGGACGACGGCCTCGACGAACAGCTCGGGGATCGCGGTCAGCTCGGGCTGGCGAGCGAGCTCCTCGCTCGGGAGGATCCGCTCGGCCGTCACGAGGACGCGCCGAGCGGCGCGGGCCATCAGCCGATCCCAGAAAGGCGTGCCGTAGATGCGAGCGTTGCCGCGCGCGTCGGCCTCCGGCACGTGGATCACGGCCCAATCAGGCCGCAGGCGGGGGACGGCGACCAGCTCGGCCTCGCCATAGGGGTCACGGACCGTCTTGAGTCCGAGACTCGCCGGCAAATCGCTCCCTCCAAATCCCGCGATCGGCAGGAACGGCACCCCCTGGACCGCGGCCCGCAGTCCCGTCGCAAGCCCGATTCAAGTGTACTCGTGGACGAGCAGCTCGCCCGACTCGGCCCTGGCGCGGAAGTTCGGGAGCATACCGAGGCCGGCTTCCATCGTGGCAATTCCGACGTAGGCTTCGGCGACCGCCCCGACACCGCACAGCAGGTCGAAGTCGTAACCCGGCGAGGGCTTGACGAACCGCAGCTCGCGACGACCCTGCCGGGCCAGCTCGCGCACCAACGCGCCGGGAAAACGATGCAGCAGGCTGCCGCCGAATGCCACGAGCGCGCCATCGGGAACCAGCGTCGCCGCCTCTGCCAGAGAGACCAGCTTGCCGTCCATGCCGTCGAGGGTAGCACAACGGGTTGCGATCGAGTCGACCCCTTCGCTATCGTGCCCGCATGGAAAGAACATTGATCCTGATCAAGCCGGATGGCGTCCAGCGTGGGCTGGTCGGGCCGATCCTTGCGCGCTTCGAGGCGCGCGGACTGAAGATCGTCGGGTTGAAGCTGATGCAGGTCCCGACCGACCTGGCGGCGCGCCACTACGCCGAGCACGAAGGCAAGGCGTTTTACCCTGGACTCCTTCGCTACATTACGTCGGCCCCAGTCGTCGCGATGGTGCTCGAGGGGACCAACGCGGTCACCGCCGTCCGCAAGACGGTCGGGGCGACCAAGTCGTTTGAGGCCGAGGCCGGCACGATCCGCGGTGACCTGGCTCTCGAGGTCGGGCGGAACCTCGTCCACGCCTCCGACAAGCCCGAGACGGCCGAGCGCGAAGTGGCGCTCTGGTTTAGCGACGCGGAGCTGATCGGCTACGCCCGCGACACCGATCGCTGGATCTTCGAGTAGCGGCACTGCGCGGACGCCGAGCTCGGCTCGCACGACCCGGGCCGCGTTCCCAATCCGTCAAAATTCGGTAAAGCAGGTGAGTCCTCAGGCTCCGACAACGATCATCCTTTGACCGCTCCCGCCGTGAGGCCGTGGATGAGATATTTACGGACGGCGAACGAGAAGATGACGACGGGGAGCATGATCAGCGTGCCTCCGGCACTGATCTTTCCCCATTCCCAGCCCTGGTAGGCCATGAAGTTGACCACCGCGACTGGCGCTGTCATAGCCTGCGTCCGCGTCAAGACGAGCGAGTAGAAGAAGTCGTTCCAGGACAGCAAGAAGCAGAATATGGCCGTCGTCGCCAGTCCCGGCGCCGACAGCGGCAGCGTCACCCTGAGGAATGTCTGGGTGATGCCGGCACCGTCGATGTAGGCGGCCTCCTCCAGCGAGCGCGGCAGTCCCTCGAAGAACGTCCGCATCATCCAGATCACGAGCGACAGGTTGAAGGTCAGGTAGATGATGATCAGGCCGGGCACCGTGTCGATCAGGCCCATCTGGCGGTAGGCGAGAAAGAAGGGAATGGCGAAGGCGATTGGTGGCGCCATGCGCGTCCCGAGCACCCAGTAGGAGATCAGGCCGTTGCTCCGGAAGCGGGCCCGCGCCAAGCCGTACGCGGCGGGCACACCCACCAGCAGCGACAGGATCGTCGTCGCCACGCTTGCAACGGTGCTGTTCCGGAACGACCGCAGGAAGTCGCCGGTGAGTACGTCCGCGTAGTTCCTCAGCGACGGCACAAACACGAGCTTCGGCGGCATCTCGAACATCGCCACCTCAGTCTTGAGCGACATCTGGAGCAGCCAGAGGAACGGGAAGATCGTCGCCAGGATCAGCACCACTACCGCCGCGTAGGTGGCCGCGCGCTGCGCGGATGTTCGCTTGCTCGACGCCCCCCGTTCCGAGGAGACGCGTCCTACTGCCAGGCTACTCAACCTCGACCTGCCTTCCCACGATGAGGATGACCAGGTAGCTCAGCCCCATCGTCATGATCAGGATGACCATTGAGATCGAGCTGGAGAAGCCGATCAGCGAGAACGTGAAGCCCTGCAAGTAGGCGTAGAAGTTCGTCGGCTCGGTCGCGACGCCCGGCCCGCCGCCGGTCATGATGAAGATGTGCGGGAATGCCTTGACGCTGTCGATCAGCCGGAACAGCACGGCGACCACGATGGCGGGCTTCAGCAAGGGTAGCAGGATGTACCGGAACACCTGAAACCCCGAGGCGCCATCGATCCGGGCCGCCTCCAGCGGCTCGTCGGGCATCATCTGGAGCGCCGCCAGCAGCAGCAGCATCGTGAACGGGAACCATTCCCAGGTCTCCGCGACGATGACCGCGAACAGCGCCCAGACCGGGTGGACCAGCCAGGCCGGCGCCGAAATCCCGACCAGCGACAG
>JACCZL010000733.1 GCA_013695975.1 Chloroflexota bacterium | reverse complement strand
GGATTGCGGCCGATCCCCTCCTGCGAGCAGTCGACGACGGTCCCGCCGCCGACCGACTTGAGCTCGCGCAGGCCATCGATCGCCAGTTGGACATCGCTCAGCAGGAGATTGTCGCGGATCAGCCCCATCCTCCGGCGGGCGATGCCGAGACGATCCATTGTCAGCGGCGCCTCGGCGACCGCTCGTTCGGCGGGGTCATGGGGGCGCTCCCAGCGATACGTCAGGTCGATCAGGAGATGCTCGTGGGGCAAGACCACGCCCAGCTCCTCGGCCGCCACCGGCCCTCGCACCGTCATCGCGCGCATCGTCATCTCCTCTCGGGCGGACCGCCCGGTGTCCGTCGATACCCAGTGGAATCTCCCCAGCACGACGCGAGCACGATCGTGACTCGAGCTACGCCGGCCGGGCCACGCCATCACGAAAGCGCGACAAGCTGAACAGGCCAATGTCGTGCGCTGTCGTGCCGGCCTCGGCCAGGTCGGCCATGATCTCGCCGATCACGCTGCAGAACTTGTAGCCATGACCCGAGAAGCCGGCCGCGAGGGAAACTTGCGGGTGCCGCGGATGGACGTCGACGATGAAGTGCTCGTCCGGGCTGTTCGTGAACAGGCATGCTCGGAGCGTCATCGTCGGGCCGGCCCCATCGGGGAAGTACCGCTCGGCGAACTCGCGGAGGATCGCTTCGTCGCGGGGATGGCACTCACGATCGACGGCGTCGGCTTCGGTGTCCTGGTCCAGGTGGTGGTAGCGGCCGAGCTTGAACCCCGGAACGGAGACAACCGGCAGGCCGTAATAGCGGCCCTCGTCGACCTCGAGATTGAAGACGGGGAAGCGATCTGGCGTGAAGAGCTCCGGCCGGCCAGGCTGGAGCCAGGCTAGCACCTGGCGCTCTGGGACCGCGAGCGGCGCGAGCTCCGGGATCAGCGTGGCGGCCCAGGCCCCGGCCGTCACCACGAGCCGTTCGGCGACGTAGGCGCCCTTCTCCGTCTCGACGCGGACGCCTTCGCCGAGCGGTTCCCAGGCGAGCACGCGCTCGCGAGCCCGGATCTCGGCGCCATGAGCCTGGGCGGCAACCACGTGGGCCACGATGCAACGCTCCGAGAGCAGGAAGCCGCCGTCCGGCTGGAGCACCGCCATGTGGTCGTCAGGCAGGCGGTAAGCGGGGAAGCGACGGTGGACGGCCACGCCGTCGAGCACCTCGTGCGGCAAATCGTGCAGCTCGCACGACTCGAGGGAGCCCCGGAAGCAGCGGCTGTCAGCCGGGCCGGCGTCGATCGAGCCGGTGATGTGCAGGAGCTGCTCCCCGAACGCCTGCTGCAGCTCGCGCCAGAGCTCGTACGAGCGCCGCAGGAGCGGCACGTACGACGGGTGCTCGTAGTAGGCCAGACGGATGATCCGGCTGATCCCGTGGGACGAGCCCATCGAGTGCGGGATGTCGTACCGCTCGATCCCCAGCACCCGCTTGCCACGCCGCGCCAGGTGGTAGGTGGTGGCGCTGCCCATCCCACCAATGCCCAGCACGATCACGTCAAACCGTCGAGCCGCTCCCACGGACATGTCGTCTTCTCTCAGCGGCTCGGGGCGCTCCCGCGTCGGAGCACCATTCCGCCTCGCTCCGAGGTGAGGGCCCCTGCTCGGAGCGCCACCCGGCCGTTGACCACGACCTGGTGGACCCCGACCGCGTACTGGTTCGGCGCTCCGAGGGTCCCGCGCTCGGCGATGGATTCCGGGTCGAAGACGACGAGATCGGCCCAGGCGCCTTCACGCAGCACCCCTCGATCGGAGATGCCCAGCCGGCGGGCCGGCAGCTCGGTCATCCGTCGGATGCCTTCCTCGAGGGACAGGGCGGCCCGCTCCCGCACGAATCGCCGCAGGTAATAGGTGGCCCAGGTGTAAGCGCCCAGGAAACTCTGGTCGGCCAGGGGGCCGTCGGTCGCCAGCGCGGTCGCGTCGGACTCCGGCATGCAGGTTGGGGAGACGTACGTCTCCTCGAGATCCTCCTCGGTCATCACCAGACCGGTCCAGAGGACGTTCGGAGCGTCCTCCCCGGCCTCCAGCAGGATGTCCATGATCGCGTCCATCGGATCCTGGCCGCGCTCTTCGGCGATCGTTCGGAAGTCCTTGCCGACCCAGGCCGGCGACCTGCGCGCCTCGAACAGCGTCAGGCGCTCCCACTCGCCCATCAGCCCCATCTTGAAGAGCGGCTGGCGGAAGGCCCGGTACTCGGCTCGGATCGCGGGGTCGCGCAGGCGCGCCAGCAACGCCTCGACGCCGCCGTCCAGCGCCTCCGGTGGGAGGGCGGTGACCAGTTTCGTCAGGCCGTGCAGACGTGTGTGCATGTCGCAGGTCACGTCCTCGCCGCGAGCGCGGGCCGCGTCGATCTTCTCCAGGGCGCGCGCCGCCGCGCCCGGGGGAGCCCCGTATCGGGGAGTCAGGTGGGAGATGTTCAGCGCCACGTCCGATTGGGCGGCGATAGCGAACGCCTCGTCGAACGCTGCCTCGCTGCCGAAATCTCGGTCGCGGGTGTGGATCGCGTAGTAGCCGCCCATCCGCCGCGCCTCGCGGCAGAGCGCGACGATCTCGTCGGTCGTGCAGGCCTGGCCGAGCGGGTACTCGAGACCCGACGAGAGCCCGAAGGCGCCCTCGTCGAGGGCTTCGCGGAGCAGCGCCGCCATCCGCTCGATCTCGGCCGGCGTCGCCGGGCGCGGCGCGCGGCCAAGGACGGCGAGGCGCAGGGCGATCTGGCCGGCCAGGGTCGCCACGTTGACCGCGGGTCGCTCACGCGCGACCGCGTCGAGGTAGCCACCGACGCCCGTCCAACTGACCTCGACGGACGGATGGTAGCCGAAGTTGAGGTCCGGCAGGGTGCTCGCATCCACGAGCGGCGCCGCGGCGTGCCCACAGTTGCCGATCACGAGGGTCGTGACGCCCTGGGTGATGGCGCTGCACGCGCGCGGATCGATCAGCAGCGAAAGGTCGGCATGGCTGTGGATGTCGATGAAGCCAGGCCCGACGACGAGCCCAGTCGCGTCGACGCGCTCAGCCGCCTCCGGCTGCCCGAGGTCGCCAATGGCGACGATTCGCCCCCCGACAACGCCCAGGTCGGCGCGCCG
>JACCZL010000719.1 GCA_013695975.1 Chloroflexota bacterium | reverse complement strand
CCCCCCCACGGCGACGGTTCGCGAACCGTCGCTACACGCCGGCCCAGCGGCGCGCAAACTCGTGCAGGAGCCGAACTCCGACGCCGGTCGCGCCTTCCTTTGGCAAGTACGGGGCGACGTGGCTCTGGCCTTCGGTGTAGGCGGTGCCGGCGATGTCCAGGTGGACCCACGGCCGATCGGCGACGAAATGTTCGAGGAATGCCGCGGCGGTGATCGCGCCGCCATGCCGCCCGGCCGAGTTCTTGATGTCGGCGATCGAGCTCTCGACGTCCTTGCGGTGCTCGCGCAGGATCGGCAGCGGCCAGACCCGCTCGCCGACAGCGTCGCCCGCCCCACGCATCAGGCCGAGCAGGGCCTCGTCGTTGCCGAGCGCCCCGCTCGCGTATCGGCCGAGCGCGACCACGCAGGCGCCGGTCAGCGTCGCTAGATCGACGATCGCGTCGGGCTCCTGCTCGGCGGCGTAGGCCAGCGCGTCCGAGAGGATTACACGTCCTTCGGCATCGGTGTTGTTGACCTCGATGGTCCGACCGTTGTAGGCGCGGATGACGTCGCCGGGCTTGTACGAGGAGCCGCTCGGCAGGTTTTCGGTGGCGGCGAAGATCCCGAGCACGTTGACTGGCAGCTCGACGTCGGCGGCAAGCTGGACGAACCCGATCACGGCCGCCGCGCCCGACATGTCATGCTTCATGTTCTCCATGTGCTCGGCAGGCTTGATCGAGATGCCGCCGCTGTCGAAGGTGATCCCCTTGCCGACCACCGCCAGCGTCCTGGCCTCGGGCCCGCCACCAGCGTAGCGCAGGGTCACGAAGCGCGGCTCCTGGACGCTTCCGGCGTTGACCGCCAGGATCGCGTTCATCCCCTTCTCGCGCAGCTCGTCCTTGCCCCACACCTCGCAGGCCACCCCGCGCGATTCGGCCATCTGGCGAGCCCGGTCGGCCAGAACCGTCGGGGTGACGAGGTTGCCGGGGCCTTGCGAGAGATCGCGGGCGAGGCCCACGGCGTCCGCGACGAGACGCGCCTCGCGGGCGCCCGCTTCGAACCGCTCGGCACGCTCGGAGTCGCGCTCGACCAGGGTGATCTCCTCGACGGCGACCGTCGGCCGCTCCGGCGGGCTCTTGAGCTGATCGTAGCTGTAGAGCGCCAGCAGACTGGCCTCGACGACCGCCCGGGCGGCGAGACGAGCATCCATCCCGCCCGCGCCGGTCCCGTGGACGATGGTCGCAAAGCGGCTCAGACGGAGGTCGCGGACCCGCCGAGCGGCGCTGGCCGCCGCGACTCGGACCGCTTCCAGATCAAAATCGTCACGCTTGCCGAGCCCGACGACGGCGACGCGATCGGCCGCGAGGCGCGAGCGGTCCATCTGGTTGTGGACCACGGTGACCTCGCCCAGCTCGCCGCTGATCTCGCCATCCTCGATCAGACGGGTGAGGAGACCGTCCAGCGCCTGGTCGATCGTCGCGGTCGCCCCACCCGGTCGCTCGGCGGCTTCGAACAGGTTGACGACGAGCAGTGGTGTCCTGACCTCGGTCAGCGATGCCTGCTGAAGTTTGACGTCAGCGCTCAAGTCGTTCCCGGTGCCTGGCAGCTCCGTGCCGGATAGTGGTCGCGGAGTATAGCACAGGCCGTCGTATCGATCCGCTCAGCGAAAGGCCGGCGCGACGAAGACGAGCAGGCACACCAGGTCGAGTGCCCCGAGCCCCGCGCCCAGTGCGAAGAGCAGCCTGTGGCCGGTCGACGGGTCCTGTCGTCGCTGCGCGGTGAGGTGGGCCAGGCGCCACCAGCCGAGGGAGAGGAGCAGCGAGATCGGCGCGAGGGCGGGAAAGAGATAGCGCCCCTGCGGCTGAATGAACCGCGAGTTGTAAGCCAGCACCTGACCGATGGCCAGCATCGTGGCGGCCACCAGCAGCCCAACCGCGAGGCGCTGGCCGGGCTCGCCGCGGGCGCTCAGGGCGGAGCTCGCCGCATGGCCCGGCCCTGGCGATGGGCGGATGCGTTCGTACAGGAGCAGGAGCAGCCCGCCCAGCCCGAGTAGGGTCACCACCAGGTACAGCAGATAGAGACGCTCGTCGAGGACGACACCCATCCACCCGAACTGACCCCAGAAGCTGCGGAACAGGACCCGGAGCAGGTAGTCGCCCGCGGCCATGTCGAAGCGTTCCCAGCGCGGCTGGCCGACGACGATCTCGTCGTGGCGCATAGCCGCCAGCGGATCGGTCCACCCGTAGGTCAGCGCGTTGCGAACGAACCACCACGCCGCCACCGCGGCGGCAACCGCCAGGGCCAGGAGCGGCCGCCGCCACACCGTCATCGGCGAGACAGGCTTGTGGGCGTGCAACCGCTGCCGCTCAGCCCAGAGCAGGGCGCCGACCGCGAGCGGCACGTACAGGTAGACGGTCAGCTTGGTCAGCAAGAGCGCTCCCAGGAGCATCCCCAGGGCGACCGTGGCGCGGTCGTCGAAGCCACGCCGCAGACCAAAGGCAAGGGCCGCGACGGTGACCGCCGCGAGGGCGTTCGCTAGACTGTCGTTATTGATGGCGGCGGAGATCGCCGTGTGCATCGGGATGAACGCCGCGGTCGCGGCGGCGAGCACGGCGATGGCGGGCCGATCAGAGAAGATCAGGTGAGCGGCGACGAACGTCGCGACGACGACCAGCGCCCCGAGCAAGACGGACAGGCCCTTGAGGGCGAGAATCTGAGCGGAGAGGCCGAAAGCGCCGGACAGGTGGTAGAGCGGCGCCGCCAGCAGATAATAGAGCGGGGGTTGGTGGGCCTCGTAGCGGATCTCTCGAATCGCCGCGTCGTCGGGGAAGCGCGCCGTCTTCAGGCGCTCGAGCAGCTCCGCGTCCCAGTCGCCGCTCCCAATGACCGGCAGGCGACCGCTCTCGGCGATCTCGCGAATGTAGTTGAAGTGGGCCGGCTCGTCGGGGTTGTTCCAGCGAGGTGTGGCCAGGGCGTACCCCAGCGCGAGCCCGAAGTAGCCGAGCAGGATCAGGCCCAGCAGCGCGCGAACCGTGACCAAGCGTACACAGGCGGCTTTCGACGGATGGTTCTCGCCGCCGGCGCCCATCATCCGCATGCCGAGCGAAGGGAGAAGCCTGGCAATCCAGACGGGCTTCTTCGCCTCGATCAGGATGACCCACCTCGTCGGTGTCCCGTCGGCATGGCCTGGGCACTCAGGACGTCTCGATTTTCGTAAACAACGGGGTCGGCTTCGGCAGCGATTGCCCGATCGGCACCGGCGTCCAGGCCCACCCATCCTCCTCGAGCTGGTGCTGGTAGCCAAGTAGCTCGTGCAGACGCGCCGAGCTGAAGGGGAGGAACGGCGCGAAGAGGACCTTGAGGGCGTTGAGGAGGTTCAGCAGGGTCCCCACCGTCCGACCGGCTTCAGCCTGATCTTCCTTCACCTGGCGCCAGGGCGCTTTCTCGTCGAAGTAGCGGTTGCCGAAGTGGGCCAGCGCCATCACGTCGCGCACGGTCTCTTTGAGACGCACCGCCTCGAGCCGGGCAGTGACGAGCGCAAAGGTGTCGTCGATCTGGCGGGCCACCACGGGGTCGGTGGCGCCGTCGCCCGGCACCCGCCCATCGAAGTAACGCTGGACGAACGTCAGCGTTCGATGCACGAGGTTGCCCCAGGTCGCGACAAGCTCGTCGTTGTTGCGCCGGATCAAGTCGTCGGCTGAAAAGTCGGTGTCGGCGGATTCGGGCGCGTTGGCGGTCAGATAGTAACGGATCGGATCGGGGTCGAAGGCGGCCAGGAGATCCGGCACCGTCGTCCCGATGTTGGCGCTCTTGGACGCCTTGGCGCCGCCGAAGTTCATGTATTCGTTGGCCGGAACGTCGTACGGCAGGATCGTGTCGCCACGGGCCATCAGGATGGCCGGCCAGATCACGGTGTGGAAGGGAATGTTGTCTTTGCCGATGAAGTAGTACTGGCGGGCCTGGGGGTCTTTCCACCAGGGCTCCCAGGCATCGGCTCGGCCCTGACGCTCGGCCCACTCGACGCTCGCCGACAGGTAGCCAGTCACGGCCTCGATCCAGACGTAGACCCGCTTGTCCTCGTAGCCGGCGACCGGCACTGGCACGCCCCAGTCGAGGTCGCGGGTCACCGCCCGCGGCTGAAGGCCACCTTCGAGGAAGTTGAGGGTAAAGCGATAGACGTTCGGCCGCCAGTGGGTCATCGGGCGGACCCACTCGACGAGTCGGTCGTTGAGCTTGCGAAGGTCGAAGAACAGATGGGTCGTCGAACGTGGGACCGGCCGCCCCCCGGTCAGCTTACTTCGGGGCTCGATGAGCTGGTCGGGGTCGAGGAGGTGGCCGCAATTGTCGCACTGGTCGCCGCGAGCGCGGTCGTAGCCACAATGAGGACAGGTGCCCTCGATGTAGCGATCCTGGAGGAAACGACCCGCCGTCTCGTCGTAGAATTGGTCGACGGACGCCTCGAACAGGTACTCCTTTTCGAGCAGGTCGGTAAACTCAGCCTGGACGACGCGGCTGTGCGTCTCGGTGCCGGTGCGGGTGTACAGGTCGTAGCTGATGCCGAGGTCGCGCCAGTAGCCGAGGAACTCGGCGTGGTACTTGTCGCCAATCTCCTTTGGCGAAACCCCTTCCTGGTCGGCGCGCAGGATGATCGGGGTCCCGTGCTCGTCGCTGCCCGAGACCATCAAGACGTCGTTGCCACGGAGCCGCTGGAACCGGGCAAAGGTGTCGGCAGGGACGTAGACGCCCGCCAGATGACCGACGTGCAGCGAGCCGTTGACGTACGGCCAGGCCGTGCAGACGAGAATGCGCTCGGACATACGGCGATTGTACCAGTGGGCAGTGAGCGGCGGGGGTACGATCCTCCTGCTGACTCCCGAGTCCGGGCTACTCGTAGTGTCCGCGCCAGTCGTTGAGTCGGACCCGCAGGAGGTCGCCGAACATGCGGACGGTGTCGCGGACGGGGTCGACGCGGCTGCTGGCACGATAGACCCAGGTGACCGGAAGCTCGCGAATCGGGTAGCCGCGCTTGCGGGCGATATACAGGAGCTCGACGTCGAAGCCGAAGCCGGGGATCGTCTGGTGGCCGAAGAGGTCCAGGGCGCAGTCGCGTGAGAAAGCCTTGAAGCCACACTGGGTGTCCTGGATGCCTGGCACGGCCAGCAATCTGACGAGGGCGTTGAAGCCGCGGCCCATCAGGTGCCTGGTGTACGGCTCGCCGAGACGGCGCGATCCGCTTCCCTCCCGCGACGCGATGACGATCGGGTGCCGCTGATCCACCTGGTCGGCGAGCGCCACGGCCTCGTGGATGGGCGTACTGAGGTCGGCGTCACAGAACAGGACACGCTCGCCGCGTGATTCGCCGACCCCGATCTTGATCGCTCGGCCCTTGCCGCGCAACGGGGTCAGGATGAGTCTCAGATTGGGATCCCGTTCCGCCGCGGCCTTCGCGACCTCGGCGGTGCGGTCGGTACTGCCGTTGACGACGACGAGGATCTCGTAGGGCTGCCCACGCTCGCCAAGGTAGCGCGTCACCTCGGCCAGGGTGGCCGGCAGGCGGCGCTCCTCGTTGTAGGCAGGGATGATGAGCGAGAGAGAGACACTCGTCATGGGCTGCGCTCGCCTCGCGGTCTGCGCCGTCGACTGGACGCATCAGAGGCGTCTCGTGGACCATGACGACGGCTATCGAGGTGGTGCCGGAGTATACCGAGTCCTCCCGAGGGGGCCAAGCGAGAGGTATGATCTGGAGCGTCCACATGACGATGGCGCGAGTTTCGTTCGAGGCCCAGTATCCTGATCCGCGCTTGCCCGCGCGGCTAGGGCGCCTGGTCACACCCCACGGCACGCTCGAGACGCCGGCGTTCACCGTTGTCGGAACGCAGGCGACGGTCAAAGGGCTCCTGCCCGCGCAGGTAACTCAGCTCGGCGCGCAGGCGGTCCTCTGCAATACCTACCACCTCTATTTGCGCCCGGGGCCCGACATCGTCGCCGCGCACGGTGGGTTGCACGGCTTCATGCAATGGCCGGGACCGATGTTCACTGACAGCGGTGGCTATCAGGTCTTCAGCCTTGGCTCTGGCATGGAGCAGGGCATCGGCAAGCTGGTCGGGACTTTTCCCGACGAGGACGTGTCTCGCGGCCGCCGCCCGGCCGGCGCTGGCTCGCACGGCAAACTCAGCCGTGTTGACGACGACGGCGTGACCTTTCGGTCGCACGTCGACGGATCGACGCAGCGGCTGACCCCCGAGCGGTCGATCGAGATCCAGGAGAAGCTGGGTGCGGACGTGATCCTGGCGTTCGACGAGCCGACCTCACCGCTCGACGATGAGGAGTACACTCGCCAGGCGATGGGGCGGACCCACCGCTGGGCCGAGCGCTGCCTGAGCGCCCGACGGCGGCCGGATCAGGCCCTCTACGGCGTCGTGCAGGGTGGCGCCTACCAGGCGCTTCGGGAGGAGAGCGCTGCCTTCATTGCTGGACTCCCTTTCGACGGGTTCGCGATCGGCGGCTCGCTCGGCAGGTCGAAGCAGGATATGGCCAAGGTCCTCGACTGGTCGGTGCCGTCGCTCCCAGCCGATTGGCCGCGCCACATGCTCGGTATCGGCGAGCCGGAGGACTTCTTCGCCTGCGTCGAGCGTGGGATCGACACCTTCGACTGCGTCGCGCCCACCCGGCTGGCCCGGCACGGCGTCCTGTACACGGCGACGGGCAGGATCACCATCACCCAGGCCAGATTCCGCGAGGATCGCGGACCGATCGACGCCGGATGCGCCTGCTCGACGTGTCGCGACTTCACCCGCGCCTATCTGCGGCACCTCTTCGTCGCCGACGAGCTGCTCGGCTACGTGCTCGCGACCATCCACAACCTGCACGCGATCCTCAACCTGATGGCGCGCATCCGAGCTGCCATCGCGGCTGGGACGCTGCAGGCGCTCAAGGCCGACGTCCTCGGCCGGCTCGGCGCCGCGGCGCCTGAAGGAGTTGCCCATGCCTGAGCTGACCTGCGCTCGCTGCGGACGAACGATGCCCCGCATGGAGCAGCCCCCGATGGCTGGCCCGTGGGGCGTTCGCATCCAGGACGGGGTCTGTCTCGACTGCTGGAAAGCCTGGCAGGAGGAGCAGACGATCGTCATCAACCACTACGGCCTGAAGCCACACCTGGCGGCCGACCGCGAGCGGCTCTATCAGCACATGGCCGAGTTCCTCCGGCTGGACGCGCCTCAGGTTACCCCGTAATGGCGAGCTGCCCGCTCCTGAGCGCGGGCCCGATGCACCCGGGTGTGGTGCAAAGTTCCGTGTGGGTGCCCTTTGGGGTATCCGCTCGAAGATCTGAACCGCCCCCATGCGACGGCCGCTCTTGCAGTGGTGATCCGGGCCTTGTACCCTTGCCCTTTATGGAGCGCACGCGGATCTGGCGTGGCACGGTCAAGCCTGAGGCTCGAGAGGAGCACGAGCGTTTCGTGGC
>JACCZL010000819.1 GCA_013695975.1 Chloroflexota bacterium | reverse complement strand
ATCGTGCCGCACGAGTTGTAGACGCTCGCCTCCTGCGGCGACTTGTGGGCGTTGATCGAGTGCTGCATCGCCAGGAGCTGGTCAACCGACGCCGCCACCATCGTCTCGGACCGCCCGTTCTGGACGGCCGTGAGCGGGAACTTGACCGCGGGATTGAGGTTGGCGCACGTTCCCTCGTGGATGTGGATTGGGTGCGGGCCCGGAGCGCTCTGGAGCTCAACGGTGACCTGGGTCTGGCTGCCCATCGGCATGAGCATGGCGGTACCGGAGACTCCGGAGCCATTTAGCTCGCTCATCGTCAACGTGATGCTCTGCTGCGCCTGGCTGCCAGTTGGCAGGAAAGCGGCCACGACGATGGCCGCGATGACGGCCCCGACAATCGGGGCCCGCGGGACTCTCAAAGTTGCACCTCCGAAGCTACCTGGGTTCAGGGGCGTGCGGCGCCCCCCGCCATGATAGGCCAGCCGCCTACCCCCTGTCCATCGCGACATTCGCGCGGACTGCGCACGTACAGACCCTTTCGGGGCGCGCAGCCCGTTGTTCCAAGCGAGCGGAGGTCATATGGAAGAGCTGTTCGAGGAAGCCCTCGCGCTGTGTCTGGACCGCGTCGCCGATGGCGACAGCCCGGCAAGCTGCGCGGACGATTTTCCGGAGTTCCACGGGCTCCTGCCCCTGTTGCAGCTCGCCGCCGAGCTGATCGCGCTGGGGCGGTGTCGGGTCGAGCCCGGCTGGCTCATCACGTCGCGCCACGGTCCGCCCCGAATCGTCCGGGGGCTCGGCGACTGGGGCGAGTAGTCCGTGCAGTGGACCGCCTGGCGCTATCACACCATGTCCCCTCCCCCGCGTCCCTCTTTCCGCGGACACCTCGTTCATCTGTAAGGAAGGCCACACGGTAGGTCGGATGGAACAACACTCCCCGAGGCTCATGAACCATGAAACCCGCACGATGCTCTGCCCGCGCTGCGAGCAGGAGCAGCCGATGCGAAACTTTGCCATGCTCGGCATGAGCCCGTTCTACGCTCCGATGCTCGCGGCGATCTACCGCTGCGGCGCCTGTAGCCACCTCTTCGCGCCGCGGCCCGACCGTCAGCGTGATAGCCGCTCGGCGTGAGGTCGATGGCCCAGGCAATCGGGCGTTCGGCCCCCTCAATCCAGCCACGGCTCTCTGCCTCATGGCTTCGGCGCCTGCCACGGGTCACGCTTGCCCACGTCTGGCTCGCGGTCCCACTGTTCGCCGCGGGCCTCGGAACCGGGCTCATGCCGGTCGAGAGCATCGACTACTGGTGGACGGTTAAGCTCGGCGAGCTGATCTGGCAAGCCGGCGCCCTGCCCGACGGCGACCAGCTCGTGTTCACACCGATTCGAGAGCCGGTCATCCACGCCCAGTGGCTGGCCCAGTTGGTGTTCTATGCCGCGCACAGTCTGGGCGGCCCGGCCCTGGCGCTCGCGTTGCGGACCATCGTGGCGCTCGTCGTGGCCCTGCTGCTCGTTCGGATCGCGACCGACGCGGGCGCGGGACCGCGGGGCACGGCGCTAGCCGTCGGAGCCGGCATGCTCATTGTTCTGCCCGGCCTGGCGCTTCGCCCGCAGATGCTGGCCGTGATCCCCTTTCTGCTCATCGCGCGGGCGTCGTGCTCGCCGCCACGGACGTTGGCGGGGGCGCTTGTGCTCGCCATGACCTTCGCGGTGTGGGCCAACGTCCACGGCTCGTTTGTCCTGGGCTACGTCCTGCTCAGCGGCGGGCTCGCCCAGGCCGTCTGGGACCGTCGACAGGGTCGGCGTGACGAGTCGATCGCGAGGCTCTCACGACTCGCCGTCATCTGCGTCGTCGCACCGTTGGTCAATCCGAACGGGCTGGCGCTGGTCACCTACGTCTGGGACACCGTCGTGTTCAACGGCGTCGGGAGCACGGTCGGCATCCTCGGCGTCGAATGGGGGCCGCCAGCCCTCCGCTCGACCTACGGCGGGGCCTTCTTCGCCTCCCTGCTCGTGGCCATCGTGCTACTCGGGCGTGGCCACCGTCCACGGCTTGGCGAGTCCCTGCTCCTGATCCTCTTCGGTCTCATGGCCACGCAGGCCGTGCGCCACGTACTCTGGTGGGGTCTCATTGTCACACCCTACGTTGCCCGCGGGTTGAGTGCCTGGGCTAGCCCGCCGAGCCGGCCGGCCCGTCGCGACGATGAGGCATCGGAAGTCGCCCGAGCACCAGACGACATCCCAGCAGGAACCCCAGCCCTCAACACCGCGTGTCTGGTCCTCTTCGCCACGCTCGTGTTGGCCTGCTTGCCCTGGTGGCGCGCTTCGACGCCCCTTCCGAGTGATCGCACCGCGATCCTCGATCGCGAGACGCCGATCGCCGTCGGCGAGTACCTCGCCACACACCAACCCCCTGGCGAGCTCTTCAACTTCACCGACTGGGGCGCGTACTTCGCCTGGCGGCTCGGGCCGAGCCGGCGGGTCTTCGTCGACGATCGATTCGAGCTGCACCCCGGCGACGTGTGGCGCGACTATTCGACGGTCGGCCGTGGTCACGTCAGTTGGGAAGAGGTCCTGGAGCGTTACGGCGTCACCCAGCTCGCGCTCGACCCGAAGAGCCAGGCTGGCCTGGTCCAGGCCGTCGAGCGCTCCCCGAGGTGGGTCCTGTCCTACGAAGACGAGCGAGCCCTCGTCTATGAGCGGACGCCGAGGGAGCGCTGAGCCCGTGAACATCCGCGCAGAGCCCGCGGACCGCGGCGCTGACGCCTCGAGCATCACGCCGTGCTCCTCGACCATCGGAGTGGCGCGCCGCGCCGGATGGCGCGGCGCTCTGGCGTTGCTGCGCGGGCCCCTCCTCGTCGCCCTTGGTGGCTACAGCGTCACGCTGGTGATGCTGCTGCGGATGTTCGACTCTAATCCGACTGGCCCGATCCACATCGGCGACGTCTTCGAGGGCCAGCGATTCTGGACCGAGTCAACCCGGATCGAGCGGGGCGGCGTCGGCTACGATGGCCAGTTTTTCTTCTATCTGGCCCACGATCCACTCCTGCGCGATCCTCGTCCAGACGAATTCCTGGACCGGCCCGCCTACCGCTACGCCCGCATCCTCTACCCAACGGTGGTCTGGGCGGTCTCCCTCGGGCGACCCGACGTGATCCCCTGGGCGCTGCTCGGCGTGAACCTCATCGCCGGCCTGGTGGGGACGGCGCTGGTCGTAGGCGTCCTCAACTCACTCGGCAAGAACCGCTGGCTCGCACTTGCCTACGCGTTTAGCCCGCCGATCCTGATCGGCCTGATCACTGACCTGGCTGAGCCTCTCGCCTGCGCCTTGATCGCCGGCGGCATCGCCCTGCACCTCCGCTCTCGCCACGGTTGGGCCGGAACGATCCTTGCCTTCGCGACCCTTGCGCGAGAGGTCTCGCTGGTGATTCCGCTCACCTTCGCCGCCCACGCGGCTTTCCACCGCGCCTGGCGCGAGGCACTCGGCTATCTGCTCCCGTCAGCCCTGCCGGTCGCCTGGCACCTGCTGCTCTGGGCCCGCTTCGGCGTTCTCCCATCCATCCAGTCGCCCCCGAACTTTGGCGCCCCCTTCAGTGGGGCACTGTACCGACTGGGGACGCTGCTCCATTACGAGCCGCCAGTCTTCGGCGAGCCCGCGCCCAGCGGAGATGCATTCCTCGAAGTCGCCGGGATCGGCCTCACGATGGCGTTGATCGTGGTGAGCCTACTCAAGCTGCTCACGCGGCGTGACGTCTTCGCCGTCCAGCTCTGGGTCCAGGCCACGCTCGCCCTGTTCACCGCCCCCTTGGTATGGCTAGACATCCACAGCCACGGGCGGGTGCTCGGTATGCTCGTCCTCTTCTACGGCCTGGCGCTACTCGCCGCGCCACGCCGCATTCCTCGATCGCGGTGCGTAGTCCAGACGGTTTCGGACGTTCAGGCCGCTAGCAGGGGCGGCGACCGGCCACCGGCATCCGCCGTGTCCCTGTAGCGGATTGGAT
The DNA here is from genome assembly GCA_013695975.1 of Chloroflexota bacterium. Lineage (GTDB taxonomy): Bacteria > Chloroflexota > UBA6077 > UBA6077 > JACCZL01 > JACCZL01. The sequence continues at coordinate 490 of JACCZL010000819.1, read as the reverse complement.
CGTCCGGTCACCTGTCGTGGCGTCAGTGTTGCACGGCGGGTGGTTCGGGTGGGTCATCGGCCTCCCCCAAGTGGGCCATTTAACTGCCAGCGGGAAGCCCGGGCATCCCTCGCTCGACTCATGTCCCGTTTGTCTATATGAAGCGCAGAAACCACCAGTGATGGTGCAGCAGCGCGAATCATGAGGCGCCAGGAGCGCCCATACATGCCTTAGGAGGGCACAATGGCAGATCTTTTCTTGCGATGGTGGGTTTCAGTCGACAACCAGCGACAAAAGGGCCAGGGGCTGGTCGAGTACGCACTCATCCTCGTCCTCATCTCGGTCGTCTCAATCGCCCTGTTGACTACCCTCGGCGGTAGCGTCTCGAGCGTCTTCTCCCGCGTCAACGGCGCTCTCTAGTCGCATCGTGCCCGGGCCGCGGCGAGCGGCGCGGCCCGACCAAAACGCGACGCAATCTACGCTCGCTTCGATGGCCCGCGCGGTAACACCG
>JACCZL010000672.1 GCA_013695975.1 Chloroflexota bacterium | reverse complement strand
GCTCTGTCTCAGGGGAAGGGAGGCAGCTCATGGACTCGAAGCTGGTCGGGCACGATCCGATCTCAGCGACTGTACGACTGTCCCGCCGACGTGTGCTCCGGCTCGGCGCGGGCCTGCTCGGGGGGGCGGCCGTTGCCCCGCTGCTGAGCGCCTGCTCGCAGCCGCCTGCTCCGGCCGCCAAACCAGCAGAGTCAAAGCCTGGCGAGGCCGCCAAGCCGGTCGAGACCAAGCCGGCCCAGCAGGCCGCGCCGGCCGCCCCCAAGGATGGCGCCTCGCGGATGGTCATCGCGTATGGCTCGCCGGCCGAGACGATGCACCCTCACCGCCACTACAACACCGTCACCAACAGCATCCTCCAGAACAGCCTCTACGACACGCTGACCGTACGCTCGCAGGACATGCAGAAGCTGGAGCCGGGCCTGGCGACCGAGTGGAAGACGCTCGACGAGCGGACCTGGCAGTTCAAGCTCCGGCCGGGGGTCAAGTTCCACGACGGGACGGAGTTTGACGCCGAGGTCGTCAAGTGGAACGTCGACAGCATCCTCAACCCGCCCCAGGCAGCGCCCGGCGGGGCTTTCACCCTCAAGGGCACCTTCAACACGATCGACTCGGTCGACATCGTCGACAAGACCACCGTCAACATGAAGACCAAGGTACCGGACGGGTATCTCGACGCCAAGTTCTCGGCGTTCGGCGGGATGATGCAGTCGCCGAAGTGGTTCCAGGACGCCGGCGAGGAGAAGTCGAACAAGCAGGCCGTCGGGACCGGCCCGTACAAGTGGGTCGACTGGGTCCGTGACCAGCAGCTCGTGTTGGAACCGAACGAGGCCCACTGGAGCGGCGGCCCAACGGTCAAAAACGTCGTCGTGCGAGTCATCCCGGAGACGGCGACCCGGGTGGCGGCGCTCAAGGCCGGTGAGGTCGACATCATCGTCAACGTCCCGCCGGAGGAGTTCGAACCGATCGAGCGGACCGGCCGGGCAACGGTCAAGACGGTCCCGAGCCTGCGAGCGATGTTCGCCCAGCTCGACACGACCCGCGGCCCGACCGCCAAGAAAGAGGTCCGCCAGGCCCTGAACTACGCCGTCGACGTCGACAGCATCATCAAGAACGTCATGAGCGGCTACGGCGTGCGCATATCGACGCTGCTGCCGGACTTCTTCTTCGCCCACGACAAGGACCTGCAGCCGTACACCCAGGACCTGAACAAGGCCAAGGAGCTGCTGTCGGCTGCCGGCTTCCCGAACGGCGTCGACGTCACGTTCGACATCGACTCCGGCCGCTACCCCTTCGAGAAGCCGGTCGCCGAAGCGCTGGCCGGTCAGCTCGAAAAGGCCGGTGTCAGGGCGAAGATCCAAACCAACGAGTGGGCCGCCTACAACACCAAGTCGGACAACATGGAGCTCGGCGCGATCTCGCTCTGGGGCTGGGGTAACTACACGCTTGACCCCGACAACACGTTCTACCCGCGCCTCCGCACGCCGACGACGGGCAAGGTGACCTCGCTGACCATCTACAGCAATAAGGCCTTCGACGACCTGATCGACCAGGGTCGCTCGACGGCCGACAAGGAGAAGCGGGCGGCCCTCTACAAGCAGGCTCAGGCCCTGCTCAAGGACGACAGCCCCTACATCTTCCTGTATGCCCTCAAGGACATCTACGCCGTCAGCAATCGGGTCGACTGGGAGCCACGCTCCGACGAGTTCATCTTCCCCTCGTACGCCAAGCTGAAGGGATAGGGACGAGTAGGCGGTAGGCAGTAGAGAGGACGCCTACCGCCTACTCCCTACTGGCGTGGCTACCTACATCCTGAGCCGACTCGTCCAGGCCATCTTCGTGATCGTTGGGATCATGATGATGACCTTCTTCCTGCTGCAGGTCACCGGCGATCCGGCCAGGGCGATGGTGCCACCGGAGGCGGGCGAGGAGGCGGTCATCGCCATCCGGCAGCGGCTCGGGCTCGACCGGCCGCTGCCGATCCAGTTCGCAACCTACATGGCCGGCGCGATCCGAGGCGACTTCGGCGCCTCGCTCAGCTTCAACGTGCCGGCCTCGGAGCTCGTCCTGGAGCGCTTTCCAGCCACCCTCCAGCTCGCGCTGGCCGCGATGGTGTGGTCGTTGAGCTTCTCGCTGGTCCTCGGGATCATCTCGGCGGTGCGTCGGCACCGGGCCGAAGACTTCGCCGCGACCACGATCGCTCTGCTCGGCCAGTCCGTCCCGACCTTCTGGATGGGCATCATGCTGATCCTTCTTTTCGGGGTGACCCTTGGCTGGCTGCCGACCTCCGGCAAGACCGACTGGACCTCCTTCGTGCTGCCGGCCATCACGTTGGGGTCGTTCACGATGGCGCGGACGACGCGGCTGGTCCGCTCGGGGATGCTCGAGGTGCTCGGCCAGGACTACATCCGAACGGCGCGCGCCAAGGGGCTCTCCGAATGGGTGGTGATCGTGCAGCATGCCCTGCGCAACGCCGCGATCCCGATCGTGACGATCGTTGGACTCGACTTTGGCACCCTGTTGGGTGGGGCGGTCATCACCGAGACGATCTTTGCCTGGCCGGGCGTCGGCCGCCTGGCCGTCGAGGCGATCTTCCGCCGCGACTTCCCGCTCGTCCAGGCCGACATCTTTTACATCGCCAGCGTGTTCGTGCTGGTCAACCTGTTCGTCGACCTGCTGTACACCGGACTCGACCCGCGAGTGCGGCTCGGATGAGCGCGTCGCGCCTCAGCGGCGAGACCGTGGACGTCACCGCCGCGCCGATCCCCGACATCGGTCGCACCGCCGATCCTGGCGGCGCTCCAGCGCGGAGGCGGCGCGTCTCGCTCTGGGTGCAGCTCCTGCGCGCGAAGACGGCGCTCTTCGGGACCATCATCCTGGCGATGGTCATCTTTTGTGCTCTGTTCGCCCAGTGGGTGGCGCCATACAGTCCGAACGAGCAGACCCTCGAGGCCCGCTTCGTCCCGCCGGTCGGACTATCGACGAGCACCAAGGACGGCTCCTGGGCCCACCCGCTCGGGACGGACCATCTCGGCCGC
>JACCZL010000657.1 GCA_013695975.1 Chloroflexota bacterium | reverse complement strand
GTGCATCAGCAACCGCGTGGCCGACTGCGAGGTCGTGCCGTTTGGCTGCGAGCTGATCAGCAACGCCATCTGGAAGGGCGCTAGCCTGGCCGACGTCCTCGCCTACGCCGAGGGGCTGACCGCCTCGGCGCAGGGCGTCGCCATCCTGGGGGCGGACGAGTTTTCGAGCGCGATCCCGCCGGAGGCTGCCCTCGATCCGGAGACGATCCTGGCTTACGAGATGAACGGCCAGCCACTCCCCCAGCGGCACGGCGCGCCGGTCAGACTGCTCGTGCCGGGACGCTACGGTATGAAGAGCGCCAAGTGGGTCGTCGGCATCCGCCCGATGTCACGTCCCTTCCTCGACTGGTATGGCCAACGGAATTGGAGCCAGGACGGGATCGTCAAGACGATGTCGCGGATCGACGTGCCGGCGCCGGGCGCCCAGCTCGCGGCCGGTTCGCAGCGCATCGCCGGCATCGCCTACGCCGGGGATCGCGGCGTGGCGGCAGTCGAGTACAGCGCGGACGACGGAGCCACCTGGCAGACCGCGACGCTGGTCGAGCCCCAGCTCGGCCGCGACACCTGGATCCGCTGGCAAGGGGCGTTCGACCTGCCGGCCGGCGCGACCATCGGCCTCCTCTGTCGGGCGATCGATGGCGCCGGCCGCCTCCAATCGGGCCAGTACAGCACGCCCGATCCCGACGGCGCGACGGGCTGGCGACGGATCGGGGTTCGCGGCGTGTAGGGGCGGGTCGGCCGACGGACGGCGCAGGGAGCAGCGCCCCTCGAGGGCACAGCAAGCAGCGCCCCTACTTGAGCGGCCGCGGGCGGGCGCGCTACGATGGGACCACACGCGTTGACCACCGAGGGGGACCCAGATGGCGATTGCACCGTCCACGCCCAAGATGCTCGGCCAGCCGATCAAGCGGCGCGAGGACCCACGCCTGATTACCGGCGCGGCTTCCTACGTCGACGACGCCCACCTGCCGGGGCTGACCTACCTGTTCGTCGTTCGCAGTCCCTACGGTCACGCCAGGGTCAAGGGGATCGACGTCGAGGCCGCCCGTGGGGCCCCCGGCGTCCTGGCGGTCATCACTGCCAGGGACATCGAGGGCGCGACGACCGGGCCGCTGCCGGGCGAATACGACCTGAGCGTGTTCGAGGATGCCAAGGAGCCCCAGCGTTATCCGCTGGCCACCGACAAGGTGCGGTACGTCGGCGATCCGGTCGCGGTGGTGGTGGCGGAAAGTCGCTACGCCGCCAGCGACGCCGCGGCGCTCGTCGAAGTCGAGTACGAGCCGCTGCCGCCCGTCGTCGACCCCGAGGCGGCGCTCGAGGCTGGCGCACCGCTGCTGTTCGAGGAGTTCGGGACGAATCTCGGCCATCGCCAGGTCAAGGATGGTGGGGACGTCGAGGGCGCATTCGCGAAGGCCGACCGAGTCGTCAAGCTCAAGCTGGTCAATCAGCGGGTCTTGCCGACCGCGATGGAGACCCGCGGCTGCGTCGCCGAGTGGCGGTCCGGTCGGGCGGGTGAACAGGGCGAGCTGACCCTGACGACCTCGACCCAGGTGCCGCACGGAGTACGGACCCGGCTCGCCAAGCTGCTTGGCTTACACGAGAACAAGGTCCGCGTGATCGCGCCGGAGGTGGGCGGGGGCTTCGGCAACAAGATCGACGTGTCTCCGGAAGAGACGCTGGCGGCGATCATGGCGATGCGGCTCGAGCGCCCGGTCAACTGGACGGAGACGCGGCGCGAGAACTTCCAGGCGGCGATGCACGGCCGAGGTCAAATCGACGACGTCGAAGCGGCGGTGATGAACGACGGCCGCGTCACCGGTCTCAAGGTGACCGCGACCTGCGACCTGGGGGCGTACTACCAGTACGTCACGCCAGTGATGGGGATGCTGACCGGGATGATGCTGCCCGGGACGTACGACATCCCGAACGTCCACTTCGAGCTCCGCGGGGCCTTCACGAATAAGACGCCGGTCGGCGCCTACCGCGGCGCCGGGCGTCCCGAGGCGACCTACTTGCTCGAGTGCATGATGGACAAGGTTGCCCACGAGCTCGACATGGATCCGGCCGAGCTCCGACGGATCAACTTTATCTCCAAAGAAGCGTTCCCGCACGAGACGGTATTCGGGACGAGTTACGACACCGGCGACTACGAGAAGGCGCTCGATCGCGCCCTCGAATTTGCCGGCTATGCCGAGCTCCGAGAGGAGCAGCGGGCGGCCCGCGCCCGCGGCAAGCTGATGGGCGTGGGGCTGGCCGCCTACGTCGAGATCTGCGGCTTCGGCCCCTGGGAGAGTGCGACCGTCCGCGTGGAGGCGGGCGGCGGTGTCACCGCCTATACCGGAACGTCGCCGCACGGCCAGGGATCCGAGACGGCGATGGCTCAGATCGTGGCCGACGAGCTCGGGGTGAAGATGGAGGAGGTGGTCGTGCTCCACGGCGACACCGCCACGACGGCCACCGGCATGGGCACCAACGGCAGCCGCAGCGCCGTGATGGGCGGCAGCGCGATGGTCCTCGCCGTCGGCCAGGTCAAGGAAAAGGCCGGCCGAATCGCGGCCCATCTGCTCGAGGCGTCAGCCGAGGACGTCGAGCAGTCCGATGGTCGCTTCGCCGTCCGAGGTGCGAGCGAGAAGTCGGTCGGACTGGCCGAGGTCGCGGCGGCCGCCTACGGCGGGGAAGTCCCCCAGGGTGACGAGCCGGGCCTCGAGGCGACTCGGTTCTTCAAGGCCGATGGCGAGACCTACCCGTTCGGCGTCCACATCGCCGTCGTCGACGTCGACCGCGACACCGGCCGAGTCAGCTTCCGCCGCTTCATCGCCGTCGACGACTGCGGGAAGGTCATCAACCCGCTCCTGGTCGACGGCCAGCGCCACGGCGGCATCGTCCAGGGCGCCGCCCAGGCGCTCTTCGAGGAGGTCGTCTACGACGAACAGGGCCAGCTCTTGAGTGGGACGATGAACGACTACGCCGTACCGACGGCATCCTCTTTCCCGATGTTCGAGCTAGATCGGACCGAGACGCCGTCGCCGCGCAACCCGCTCGGCGTCAAGGGCATCGGCGAGGCCGGCACGATCGGCAGCACCCCGGCCATCCGCAACGCCGTCCTCGATGCCCTCCTCCCCCTGGGGATCACCGACTTCGACATGCCGGCCACATCCCCGCGGGTCTGGAAGGCGATCCAGGCAGCAAGATAGGCGATAGGTGGTACTCGGGGACAGCACTCCAACTCCGAGCGCCACCTACCGCTTACCTTCCACCCGTTCAGGCCTCGATCTGCTGAGCGACCTCGCCGGCAGGGGGCAGCGGGCGCTGCCAGAGCCAGGCGACCTGCAGCCGGAAGCCGGGCAGTATGGTCGAATGGTACCAGCCGTCCGCGTCGGGCGAGACCCGGTGGTAGCGGCCGTCGTCGCCCAGCACGTAGAACAGCGCGTCCTGACGCAGGGGGTCGACCACCCAGTACTCTGGAATTCCAGCCGCCTCGTATTCGACCAGCTTCTCGCCGCGGTCGCGGGCGTTGCTGTCGGGCGAGACGATCTCGACCACCAGGTCGGCCGGACCGTCGACGTAGGTCTCACGGAGGCGGTCGGCGTGCTCCGTGGCCACAAACAGCAGATCGGGCTCGCGGCCACTCGGCCGCGTCGCCAGGCGCATCAAGATCGGCGCGAAGTACACCCACCCGAGCCCGTGAGCCTCGACAAAAGCGCTGATGAGGCGATCCAGGAACTTGAGCAAGTCCTGATGATGCAGATTGACCGGTGACATCAGCACGATCCTTCCATCCACCCACTCGGCGTGGGTGTCCTCGTCGGCCCAGGCGAGAAACTCCTCGAAGCTGATCGGGGCCGGGGGTAGGGGCGGGTGATCATACTGGACGGGAATATCCACCGTGGCGCTCATCGACGACCCTCCGTGCTCAACCGTGTTAGCGCACGCGTTGATCGTAGCACGCCGCATCAGTGCCACCGAACCACTCAGACACGGGAGGGTGGGCGTCGGTGTGGCGCGGTGGCGCGTCGCTCGTCGTCAGCTCGTCTTGGTCCCGCGCCCGAGCTTCTGGAGGAGCGCGCTGTCGTAGGTGAAGGTCGTCTGCTGGCGCTCGCGGTGGCGCTCGAACGCCAGCTCGAGCAGGCGATCGATCAAGGCCGGAAATGGCACGCCGGACGGCTCCCAGAGATAGAAGGAAAGGGAGCCGGGCAGGGTGTTGATCTCGTTGACGCAGACCCGGCCGCTGGCCGTGTCGACCAGGAAGTCGACGCGGGCGACGCCGGCGGCGTCGATGGCGATGAACGCCTCGATGGCCAGGCGCTGGACTTCGGCCGTCAGCTCGGGCGAGATCGGGGCGGGAATCCGCCGGTCGGCGGAGGCCATACCCTCACTTCCGGTCGCGCCTTTGGCCTTGCCACCACGGAGATACTTGTCCTCGTAGCTGAGGATCTCGGTCCAGCGGACCGGCTCCTCGCAGACCGAGGCGACGGGGTTGTCGTTGCCAAGGACCGAGCAATTGATCTCGGTCGCCCCCTCGAAGCTCTCCTCGACCAGCAAGCGACGGTCGTAGTGGGCGGCCACGTCCAGCGCTTCGGCCAGGCTCGCTCGGTCGGTCGCCTTGGTGATCCCGACGCTCGAGCCCAGGTTGGCCGGCTTGACGAAGAGCGGAGCGCGGAGCTCCCCCTCGACTATGGCGAGCACCTCGTCGCGGGCCTCCCTCCAGCGGCGCCGGGTAAACCAGCGGTACTCGACCGTCGGCAGGCCGTGGGCGCGAAACGCCGCCTTCATGACCACCTTGTCCATGCCGACGGCCGAGCCGACCACGCCAGACCCGACGTAGGGGACATTCGCCAGCTCGAGCAGCCCCTGGATCGTCCCGTCCTCGCCGAAGGTCCCGTGGATGATCGGGAAAACGGCGTCAAGGACGGTACTACGGATGCGGCGGCTGCCGAGCGGGCCCGACTCCTCCATGAACAAGCGATTTCCGTACGGCTCGGGCCGCAGGAAGACCGGTCGGCAGCGGTCGAGCAAGCTGGGTAGGTCGTTGTAGGCGTCGACGCGGCGGAGGTCCCGGCCGGTTACCCAGCGGCCCTCTTTGGTGATGAACACTGGGATTGGCTCGTAGCGTCGCGGGTCCATCGCATCCATCGCCTGGATCGCCGAGACGATCGAGACTTCGTGCTCCACCGAGCGACTCCCGAACAACACCGCCACCCGCGGCCTGCGCGCTTGATCCCTCATCGTGTCCCCATGGTACTGACCGACGGAGGATACGCGATCCTCATCGCTTGAGGAAATGGCCGACCACTCGGCAGAAGCGGCCGGGGTCGTCGGCGTAGGAGAAGTGGCCCGCGCCTGGAAAGAGGACCAGGCCGGCGTCGGGGATCAGCCGCTCCATCAGGCGGCCGTCGGCAACGGGGGTTGCTTCGTCCTCCTCCCCCCAGATCAGCAGGGTTGGGGTCTGGACCCGAGGAAGGAGCGAGCGTAGGTCCTCGTTTACGACTCGGACGAGTGTCTGCCGCATCGATCCAGCCTGGCGATAATCCTCCGATCCGAAGCGCCGCGCCGCCCATTCCCGAATCGGCGGCAGGATCTGGCCCGCGCAACGCGCGGCCTTGAAGGCGTACACCCGCGCCCAGTATCTCGCCGACCGCCGCGCGCGGATGCCGGCGCTATCGACGAGGACCAACCGCTCGACTAGCTCCGGCCTGGTGGCCGCCAGCATGATGCCGATCGCGCCGCCACGCGAGTGACCGATGAGATCGACTCGCTCGACTCCGAGCTGCGCGAGAAACGCATGGACCGCTTCGGCATAGTCGACGTGGCCCCAGGGAACCGGCGGTGGATCGCTCGCTCCGAAGCCCGGCAGGTCGGGCGCGATCGTGCGGCGGTCACCGTCGAGGCAGCGCTGGATCGACGCCACCGCGGCGCTACTGGCGCCCCAGCCGTGGAGGATCAGGATCGGCGGCTGCTCGGTGTCGTCGCCGCTCTCCTGGTACGCGATGCGGAGGCCGGTGGGCAGGACGCAAGCGGCAGTCGGCAGCGAGGTCGAAGGGGTCTGGACCTCGACCGTAGCGCGGGGGCTTGTCCCCCGCCCGTCCTCCAG
>JACCZL010000656.1 GCA_013695975.1 Chloroflexota bacterium | reverse complement strand
GGCCGCACCTGGCGGGCGATCGGGTCCGCTTCGTCGGCGAGCCGGTCGCGCTGGTGGTAGCCGACGACGTCTACCTCGCGCGCGACGCGGCCGAGCTCGTCCAGGTGGCGTACGACCCGCTCCCGGCCGTGGCGAGCGCAGAGGCGGCGCTCCAGCCAGGAGCGATGCTGCTGCACCAGGAAGCGCCAGGCAACGTCTTCTTCGAGCGGGTCGTTGCTTCCGACGCGGACGTCGATCGCGCCTTTCAGGATGCCGAGGTGGTGGTCGAGGTAACGCTGCGGCACCCCCGAGTGACCGGGCTCGCCATCGAAAACCGTGGAGTCCTGGCCGACTTCGACTCGGCGGAGGGGCGCCTGACAGTCTGGTCGTCGACTCAGGCCCCGCACGTGCTGCGCGAGACACTCGCCAACTGCCTTGGCCTGGCCCGCGAGTGCGTCCGCGTCGTCGTGCCGGACGTCGGCGGAGGCTTCGGGACCAAGGCCCAGATCTACCCGGAGGAGATTGTCGTCGCGGCGGCCGCGATGTGGCTGGGACGTCCGGTGCGGTGGGCCGAGGACCGTCTGGAGAACCTGCTCGCGGCCACCCATGCGCGCGACACCCGAATCCACGCCGAGCTGGCGTCCCGGCGAGACGGGACGGTGCTCGCGATGCGGGCTGACGTCGTCTGCGCCGTCGGGGCGTACGGGGTTCACCCGTATGGCCCGATGCTCGAGCCGATCGGGACGGCGACGATGGTCCCCGGCCCCTACCTTGTGCCGAGCTATCGTTACCGTGCTCGCGGAGTTGCGACCAACGCGTCACCAGAAGGGGCCTACCGCGGAGTCGGCGTCGTCGTCGCCGCGCTTGCCCACGAGCGGCTGATGGACGAGCTGGCGCGGGCGCTCGGGCTCGACCCGGCCGAGGTGCGTCGCCGCAATCTGATCCCGAGCGAGCAGTTTCCCTACCCCTCGGCAGGCGGTCACCTCTACGACAGCGGTAGCTATCGCGTGGGACTCGAGCGCGCCCTCACCCTCGTTGGGTACGAGGCGTGGCGGACCGAGCAGGCACGACTCCGCTCGCAGGGTCGCTACCTCGGGATCGGGATCGCCTGCTACACCGAGTACACCGGTATGGGTTCGAGCACCTACCAGGGACGGGGGATGCTGGACGTGCCCGGCCACGAGACGGCCCGTCTCAGCCTTGGGATGGACGGCATCCTGACGGCCTCGCTGAGCCAGCCGGCGATCGGCCAGGGCTCGGAGACGACGCTCGGGCAAGTGCTGGCCGACCAGCTCGGGGTCCCATTGGAGCGGGTGATCGTGCTGGGCACGGACACGGCGCTCACGCCGGAAGGGAGCGGCACCTTCGCCAGCCGCGGCGCGGTAGTCGGGGGCGGAGCGCTGCGCGCCGCGTCTGATCGGCTCGTCGAGCGCCTCCTGCCCATCGCCGCCGAGCTGCTCGAGGCTTCGGCAGACGATGTCGAGCTGGCCGACGGCGGCGTGCAGGTGCGGGGTGTGCCCGAGCGGAGCGTGTCGCTGGCTCTGATCGCGGCGCATGCCGCCCGAGACTCCGGTGATCGGGTGAGGGCGCTCGACGTGGTCGGAGCCTACGATCCGCCCGCCCCAGCCTACTCGGCCGCGACCCACGTCGCCGTAGTCGAGGTCGACGTCGAGACAGGTTCCATCGACGTTCGGCGCTACGTCGTGGTCGAGGACTGCGGCCCGGTCATCAACCCGACCATCGTCGAGGGCCAGGTCCACGGCGCGGTGGCCCAGGGTATCGGCGGGGCCCTGCTCGAAGAGCTAGTGTACGACGCGGAGGGCCAGCTCCTGAGCGCGACGCTGATGGATTACCTGATCCCGAGCAGCACCGAGCTCCCGAACATCGAGCTGGCCCACCTCGAGACGCCGTCACCCTTCACGGTTGGTGGTCACAAGGGCGTCGGCGAGGGCGGAACTGTTGGAGCGCCGGCCGCGGTGGTCAACGCCATTGCCGATGCTCTCGCCCCGCTCGGAGTGGTCGTGACCGAGCTGCCGCTGTCGCCGGACCGAGTGCGGGCACTGGTGCGCGGGGCCCAAGCTTACGGATTTCCGCGTACATCGCGAA
>JACCZL010000640.1 GCA_013695975.1 Chloroflexota bacterium | reverse complement strand
GTGCGCGAGCTGGCGGGGCTCGGCCGCGAGGCCGGCCTGACCCAGATCTGGGACCTGATGCACTACGGCTACCCCGACGACCTCGACCCCCTCTCGGCCCGCTTCGTCGACCGCTTCGCCGCCTACGCCCAGGCCGTCGCCAGGGTCGTGCGTGGCGAGGGCGCGAGCCCCGCCTACTACGCGCCAGTCAACGAGATCTCCTTCTTCGCCTGGGCTGGCAGCGTCGGCCACCTGGCGCCGTTCACGACCGGCAACGTCGGCGCGTTCAAGCGGCAGCTCGTGCGGGCCGCGCTCGCCGCGACCAACGCCGTCTGGGAGGTCGATCCGGAGGCCTGCATCGTCAGCGTCGACCCGCTGGTGCGGCAGCACGTCCCGCCCGATCGGCCCGATCTCGCAGCGCAGGTCGAGCATTTCAATCAGGAGGTCGTCACCGAAGCCTGGGACCTGCTGGCCGGCCGGCGCGAGCCTGAGCTGGGCGGCTCCCGAAAACACCTCGGCATCGTCGGCGTCAACTACTACACCGTCAACCAGTGGACGATCACTCCGTCGGGCGCGCCGCGAGCCGTCGTCGCGCCGGGCGATCCTGGCTACGTCCCGCTGGCTGCGCTGCTGCTCGAGCTCCAGGCGCGCTACGGCGGGCCGCTGCTGATCGCCGAGACCGGCGGCCTGGTCGAGGCCCGGGCCGGCTGGATCAGCTATCTGGCCGAGGAGGTCGACCGAGCCCTCCAGCTCGGCGTCGACCTGCTCGGCGTCTGCCTGTACCCCGTCGTCACCTCGCCGGATTGGGAGGACCCCACCGCCTTCTTCGACGCCGGCATCTTCGACGTCGCGCTCCGTCCCGACGGCCGGTTGGAGCGCGTCCTGCCACGCCCAGTCGCCGTCGCCCTCCGCGCGGCCCAGACTCGGTTCGACCCTGAGAACCTCCCGACCCAGTCGCTCCCCCCGCGGGAGCCCCCGCCTCCGTCCCCACCCCTGCTCGTGGCCCGCCCGCTCGAGCAGGTTCGCTCCAGGACCGAGACGTTCTCCTACCAGCGGCTCCTGGCTGGCGACTCCCAGGTCGTCGAGCGCTACGCCTTCGAGCCGCGCGCCCGCCTCGACCGGCATCGCCATCCGACGACCGAGCACGTCCTAACGGTCCTGGCCGGACAGGGCCACTTCGTCGTCGGCGCACACCAGGTAACCCTCGGCCAGGGTGAGACCGTCCTCGTCCCGGCCGGCGTCTACCACGGCATCCGCAACGACGGCCCCGAGCCCCTGATCGTCCAACAAGTGAGCGCCCCCAAGCCCTGGGACGCCCGCCTCGGCAGCCCCGCCCCGAGCCAGATCGAAATCGCGGGATCCTGACGGTGGACGACGGACCGGCTCTCCGCCAGATGCCTGGCACTATTGCAGCTTGCCCCGACCAAGAATCGGCCAGGCCACCTCGACAGTGCCACCCCGGACCCCGTAGAGGACGTCGTGCAGGAAGACGGTCGAGTCGGTGTAGCCGACGTACCATTCCAGCCGGTCGCCGACCCGCACGCTTTCGTTCGACTGCTCCAGCTCGGCCGTCCCGTGCTCGGCCGAGAACTTCGCCGACGCCACTCCGTCGAGTCCCTTGGCCTGGGGCAGGGTGTGGGCCGTGCCGAGCGACTTGAAGCCGGCGTCGGTCACCACCCGCGTCGGCGTGGGACGGCTGATCACCGTCGCCAGGACCGTCATCGCCTGGGGATGGTCGATCCCGTAAGAGCGGTAGACCAGGTCGCCGTAGATCCCGCCGCCGGCCTCGACCTCGGTGATGCCCCCGACGGCGGCCGAGAGCGGGTAGGTGCCGGTCCCGCCGCAGCTCACGATCTCGACCGGCAGCTCCGCCTCGCGGCAGCGGCGGGCGCTGTCGAGCAGCAGCCCGACGCTCTCCTCGACCACCCGCCGCTTCTCCTCGATCGGCGTGACCCGCAGGGCATGGCCCTCCCAGGCCATCAAGCCGGCGAAGCGCAGTCCGCGCCGCTCGTGAATCTCGCGGGCCAGGGCCACGACCGGCTCGCCCGGCTGGACCCCGCAGCGGTGCATCCCGATGTCCACCTCGATCACGACTCGGACCCGCGAGCCGTAGGTCTGGGCGGCCTCGTCGAGCGCGTCGACGTGCTCGAGGCAGTCGACGGTCGCGATTGGGTCGGCCTGGAGCGCCAGCAAGGCCAGGCGGGCCACCTTGCGGCGCCCGACGACCGGCCCGGTGATCAGGATGTCGCGGATGCCGGCCTGGGCCATCACCTCCGCCTCGGCCAGCTTGGCGCAGGTGATCCCGTGGGCGCCGGCCGCCAGTAAGCGGTGGGCCAGGGCCGGAATCTTGATCGCCTTGGTGTGCGGCCGCCAGCCGACCCCGGCCTCGCGGAACGTTTCCGCCATCCGGCGGATGTTCCCGTCGAGAATCTCCAGGTCCACCAGCAGCGCGGGGGTCTCCAGCTCGTCCACCGATCCACCGATACTCATCTCACCCTCCTCCTCAGGTTCGCAGACGTGGGTCCAGCAGGTCGCGCAGGCCGTCGCCGAAGACATTCGCGGCGATGACCACCAGCATGATCGTCAGGCCGGGGAACGCCGCCAGCCACGGCGCATCGACCAGGTACTTACGGCCGTCGGCTACCATCAGCCCCCATTCCGGCGTCGGCGGCTGCGCCCCCAGCCCGAGGAACCCCAGCGACGCCGCGGTCAGGATCACCAGGCCAAAGTCGAGCGTCGCGATCACCAGCATCGAGGACAGCGAGTTCGGGGCGATGTGCCGCAGGATGATTCGGCCGGGCGAGGCGCCGTTCGATCGCGCCGCCAGGACGAACAGGCTCTCGCGCAAGGCCAGCGCCTCGCCGCGGGCGAGTCGAGTGTATTTCGGGATGTGGACGAACGCGATGGCAATCATCGTGTTGTTGAGATCCGGCCCCAAGAACGAGGCGATCGCCATCGCCAGGATCAGTGGCGGGAAGGCAAGGACGATGTCCATCAGCCGCATCACGACGTCGTCGAAGACCCCCCGAAAGTAGCCCGAGGTCGCGCCGAGGACGAAGCCGATGCTGCCGGCCAGGCCGACCACGATCGCCCCGATCTGGAGCGAGACCCGCGCCCCCCAGATGACCCGCGAGAGGATGTCGCGGCCCAGGTCGTCGGTCCCGAACGGGTACCCGGCGGCCGGCGGGCGCAGTCGCCGCGTCAACTGAAGCGAGGTCGGATCTCCGGGTGCCAGCAACGGGGCGAAGACGCCGACGACCAGCAACAGCAGCACCACCGCCAGGCCGAAGAGCAGCAGCGGGCTTCGCCGGACCTCGCGCAGCCCGCGCTGCCATGCCCGCCACCGACCAGGGGCGGCCGTCCGAAGGACGGTCGGCCCGCGCAGCTCGGTCTCGGTCGCGGCGGTCAACGTCGGCCGTCCATCAACTGATCTGCGGGTTGAGCCAGGAGTAGAGCAGGTCGACGATCAGGTTCACAACCATGTAGACGATCGCGATCAGTAGCGTAAAGCCCATGATGACCGGGTAGTCCAGGTAGAGCGCGGCGTCGACGACGTACTTGCCAATGCCCGGCCAGGCGAAGATCGTCTCGGTCAGGACCGCCCCGCCAAGCAGCGCCGCGAAGGCCAGCCCGGCCATCGTCGTGACCGGTAGGAGGGCGTTCCGGAGCCCGTGCCGCAGGACGATCGCCCGCTCGCCCAGTCCCTTCGCGCGTGCCGTCCGAACGTAGTCCTGGCCGAGCACCTCGAGCATGCTCGAGCGGATCAGCCGCGCCAGCGTGGCCATGTAGCCGTAGCCCAGGATGAACGCCGGCATCAGCAGGTGGAGCACGCTCTCCTTGAAGGTGGCCCAGTCCCCGCTCAGCAGGCTATCGGCGGTGTACATGCCGGTGATCTGGGGTGGCGGGTCGGTGTAAATCCCCAGCCGCCCAGCCCCGGGTAGCCAGTCGAGCTTGAGGTACATCAGCCAGATCAGCATCAGCCCCGACCAGAACACCGGCATCGACACCCCGCCCACGCTGATCACCCGCACGACCTGGTCGATCGGCCGGTTGCGCTGGACCGCCGAGATCACCCCCAGCGGCACGGCTCCCAGAAAGGAGAACGCCAGGCTGGCCAGGGTCAGCTCGAGTGTCGCCGGAAAGCGCTCGAGCAGGCTCTCGAGGACCGGCCGCTTGGTCGTAAACGAGATCCCCAGGTTCCCCTGCGCCAGGTTCCCGAGATAGGCGACCAACTGGACCGGCAGCGGCCGATCGAGCTGGAATTCGCGCCGAAGCTGTTCCAGCACCTGCGGATCGGCCGCGTCGCCGGCCATCATCCGAGCCGGATCCCCCTGGATCGACCGCGACAGAAAAAAGATCAGCACGATCACTCCGAGCAAGGTCGGGGCCATCGAAACCAGTCGGTAGAGAATGTAGGTGGTCTTGTTCACGCCCCTACTTCTTCGACAGGCGCTCGTAGCTGAGGTAGTGCGAGCCGCCCGGCTTGACCTGGAAGCCATCGACGTTGTCGCGCATCGCGAGGACCTGGTTGGCCTGCGAGAAGAGGATGTAGGGCGCCTCGTCGACGACGATCTGCTGCGCCTCGCGGTACATCGCGATGCGTTGCTGGGCGTCCAGGACCGTCGGCGCCTTCTTGACCAGCTCGTCGACCTTCGCGTTCTCGTAAAAGGCGCGGTTGGCCGTCAGCCCCTTGTTCGACGACAGGTACCACTTGTCCATCGTCCACGGCGGGATCGGCATCGGCGGTGACCAGCCGCCGACGCTCCAGACGAAGTCGCTCTTGTCGATCCGCTCGCGACGGGTCGGCTCGGCCACCTTCTCGATCTTGACGTCGATGCCGATGTCCTTGAGATTGCCCTGGGCGTTGAGCGCCATGTCGTCGGCACCGGGCGCCCCCTGCGAGGCGTAGGTCAGGGTGATTTCGAAGCCGTTCGGGTGGCCGGCCTCGGTCAGGAGCTGCTTGGCCCGCGCCGGATCGTACTCATACCCTTTGAAGCCTTCGTCGTAGCCCTCCATACCCAGCGCCAGCGGCCCGCGCAGCCGCCGGCCCTTGCCCAGCAGTAGCTCCTTGAGGATCTGGTCGTAGTTGATCGCGTAGTTCATCGCCTGGCGGACCTTGACGTTGTCCAATGGCGCCTTGGTCACGTTGAGGTAGGCGAGCGCCAGGGTGACGCTCGGGGCCTCGACCACCCGCAGCCCCGGCTTGCCCTCCAGCGAGGCCATCTCCGGGATGCTGATCGGCGCCATGAAGTCGATGTCGCCCTTCTCCATCTGGAGCTTCAGGTTCGTCGACTCCGGGACGATCTTGACGATCACCCGCTTGATCGCCGGCTCCTTGCCGTACCAGTTCGGGTTGTAATCCAGCGTGATCCGCTGGCCGCGCTGCCAGTCCGAGATCGTGTAGGGGCCGCTGCCCAGCGAGTTGTTGGCCAGGTAGCCCTGGGCCTCGTCGCCATCCTTCTGCTGCTCGATCGCCTTCGGGTTGATGATCGAGCAGGCGTAGGTCCCGATCGTCGGCAGGAAATAGGCGTACGGCTCGCTCAGCGTCATCTCGACCGTTGTGGCGTCGACCGCCTCGGTCGACTTCAACTGCCGCAGGTTCGAGGCGCCGGCCTTGTTGATCTTCATCATCCGGTCAAACGACCACTTGACAGCCCCGGCGTCCAGCGGCGAGCCGTCGGCGAACTTGAGGTTCGGCCGAAGCTTGAAGGTGTACTTGAGGTTGTCGGGACTCCCAATCCAGGACTCGGCCAGGTCCGGCTCGACCTCGAGCGGGGCGCCCGGCTGCGGCGCCCCCGGCTTCAGTTGCACCAGCAGGTCGTAGGTCCGCTGCATCGTGATCAGCGACAGCCCGTCGACCGTCGAGTGAGGGTCCAGGTTGGTCGGGTCGGCGCCCATGCCGTAGATCAACGTCTCCCGGGGTCCGACCTGCCCGCTCTTGGCGACCGGCGCGGCCGGCGCCGTCGTCGGCTGCGGCGCCGGTGCCGCCGTCGCCTGGGCGGCTGGCGC
>JACCZL010000618.1 GCA_013695975.1 Chloroflexota bacterium | reverse complement strand
TGAAGAACGGGTCGGAGTCAGGGACGAAGCTTTGCCACTGGAGGACCGACAGGGTCGTGCCCTTCAGGCTGACCGGACCGGTCTTGGCGGCCGGCGCCGTCGTAGCAGCGGGCTTGGCGTCCGCGGCTGGCTTGGCGGCTTCGGTCGGCTTCGCCGCGGGCGCTGTCGTGGCAGCCGGTTTGCTCTCGGCGGGCTTCGACTCGGCTGGCTTGGCCGGCGCCTGGGTGGCGCCGCCGCAGGCGCTCAGAAGCAGCAGGCCCGTCGTCCCGACCGTCGCCTGCAGGAACTTCCGCCGCGTGAGCGCTCGCCGCGCCACATCGCGGGCATCGGAGCTTGGCATCCTCGCCTCCTACGTCGGGGCGACCGAACGGTCACCCTGCTACCTGGTCGGCCTGATCAGCATCATGCTGCAACAGCGGTCGCTGTGACCAGTGAAGAGCATAATGGTGCCTGCCTGCCTGCACTGTCAAGGAGAACATGCCGCATCGCCCACACTATAATGCCGTCCTCCGATTCGGTCGCTAGGGGGTGGCGTGGCGACGGTACACGAGAGACCGAATCCTCGATCTCCGGACGAGCGCCTCGGACAGGTCGAGATGCTCCGTCGACGGGTCGCCGAGCTCGAGGCCGTCTTTGAGGCGTTCGGCGACGGGCTGCTCGTCGTCGACACTGCCGGCCAGGTGGTCGAGGCCAATGGGGCCGCGGTCGCGTTGCTCGACCTTGGACGAAAGGAGCGCGCGCTGGGTCCGCTCGCCCCGATCCTCCAGGGTTGCGCGACTCGTGGGGATGGCAGGCCGTTGCGGCCCGCGGACCTCGTCGCGTATCGCACGCTGAGGGATGGGCAGATCGCCCGTGGCGACCTGCTGATCGGTCGGGCGACCGTGGCGCGGATCGTCGAGACCGTCGCCAGCCCGATCCGCGACGGGGATGGCGCCGTGCTCGGCGTCGTCCTCGTGCTCCGCGACATCACCGCTCGACGCCGGCGCGAGCGCGAGCGAGCGGTGCTCGACGCGGCCGGCGACCTCCTGGCGACGTCGCCCGACGTGCCCGCCGCGCTCGAGGGCCTGACCAGTCGCTGGACCGCCGAGCTGGTCGATTGGTGCGCCTTCTACGTCTACCAGGCTACCGTTCTTCGGCCGGTCGCCGTTCGTCATCGGTCGCCGGAGGCGGCGCGCCTCGCCGGCGGTGCCGAGCATCGCCCAGTCGCGCTCGGCGACGGCTTCGTTGGGGCGGCCGCGGCCCATCGACGCACCCTGGCCGTGCTCGACCTGACCGATGAGCTGGTGCGTCGCTACTCGAAGCGCGGGTGCGAGGTGCCGACGGTCCACGAGCTGCGCCTCCGCTCAGTGATCGCGGTGCCGATCTTTGGCCCCGGCGGTCTCGCGGGCGCCCTCTCGATCGGTTCGATGCGGACTGGTCGCCCGCTCGACACGCAAGACGTGCGCTTCGCCGAGGAGGTCGCTCGTCGGGTTGCTCCCCGCCTGGAGCTGGCTCGGGGTCAGGCCGCCCTCGCCGAGTCGCTTCGTCGGTCGGAAGCCGTGCTCGACTCGCTCCCGCACGGGCTCGCCCTTTTCGATCAGGACGGGCGCATCGTGCTCGTCAACGCAGAGTTGGGCCGGATGCTCGACCTCGACGGCGATCTCGTCGGGGTGTCGATAGAGGATCTGGTCGGCCGGGTTTCGACGCGGCTCGAGGACCCGATGGGCGCCGAGGCGATCGTCCGACAGCCGGGAATGGAAGGTCTCGACCCGGCACGGGCGGAGCTCCGCCTGGTCGGGCCGCCCACACGCGATGTCGAATGGGTCAGCACCGTCCTTCGCGATCCGGTCGGTGAGATCCAGGGGCGTCTGGCCGTCTGCCATGACGTGACCCACATCCGCGGTGTGCAGCGGGTGAAGGATGAGAGCGCTTCGAGCATGGGGCGGGAGCTGAGCGGACCGGTGACGGCGATATCGTCCTACGCGGCGCAGGCCCTTCGGACGACTCGGGACGTGCCCGGGGATCGTTCGATCGCCCACGGGCTCGAAGTCATCCTTCGGAACGCACGCCAGCTCACGGTCCTGGTCGCCGAGCTGCTCGACGCCGATCGCGCCGACATCGGGAATTTCGAGCTGGCACTGACCGAGCTGGACGTCCTCCGACTCGTCGGACGGGCCGTCGACGAGGCCCGCGGGTTGACGACGATGCACCGCCTGCGCCTGGAGGCGCCGGCGAGCCTGCCTCCGGCTCGCTGGGACGCGGCGCGGGTGCGTCAGGCGTTGCTCAACGTCTTGAGCAACGCGATGAAGTACTGGCCGGCGGGTGGCCAGATCGGGATCAGGGTGCGGGTCCACGAGGATGGGGCGCTGATCAGTGTCCGCGACCGAGGGCTGGGGATCCCGCCCACGGAGCTCGAGCGCGTCTTCGAACGGTTCTACCGTGTGGACGCCCCGGACCACCGACGCATTCGCGGGCACGGGCTGGGGCTGCACCTCGTTCGCGGAGTCGCCACTGCCCACGGCGGCGCGGCCTGGGCGCAGTCGACCGGTGTCCCAGGCCAGGGAACGACGGTCCATCTGCTCCTGCCCTGGCGGGTCGCCGCCGACGACGCGCGACCGTAACCTAGCTGTCGCAGGAGTGTTTCGATCGTAACGCCGGCCGAAACCTGACGTAATCCTGACGGCGTGGCCCGTTCTCCTAACGTCAGCCTAACGCGGTTAGTGCGACACTGATTGTGCTCCCGCTACTCCGGCGCGATTCCGACGGGCTCCGAACTGGCCCAGTGGCGGCATCGACCACAGAAGCAGGCACAGAGGAAGGGCAAGATGGAGAACGTGACCGATTACATCCCGCTGGCGAAGCAAGGCGACGCCAACGCCTTTGGCGTCCTCTACGAACACTACTCGCCGCTGATCTACCGCTTCCTCCGACGCCGCCTCGACGGCTCTGACGAGGCGGTGGAAGACTTGACCGAGGACGTGTTCGTCAAGGTCTACCAGAAGCTTGACCGGTATGAGGAGCGGGGTTTGCCGTTCACGGCCTGGCTGTATCGCATCGCCCACAATCACCTCGTCGACTATCTTCGGACCCAGCCACGCACCGCCACCTGCTCGCTCGACAACATCACGGGCATCGCGGAGCCGCGCACGACCAGCGGCTATGGGCGTGTGCTCGACCGTGCCGCGCTCGAGCCGGCGCTGGCCACCCTCACCACTGAGCAGCGCCAGGCTGTCCAGCTTCGGTTCCTCGAGGGCCTGTCCGTGTCCGACACCGCCGCCCAGATGGACCGTTCCGAAGACGCGGTCAAGAAGCTCCAGGCGCGCGCCCTCTCGAACCTGCGCCGATCGATGACCGCGTCGGTCGAGATCCCGGCCAGCACCCAGTACGCGGTGGCCTAGCGGAGAATGGAGAGTCGAGCGCCGAGAGTGGACCCCCACTCCCGACTCTCGGCTCCTCTCGTGTGCTAGACTTCTCGGCCAGTGGCGGGAGCCGCGCCACGCGAGCGCGTGGCGGCTGGTCCCACCCGTCGGACTGGACCGTGGTGGTCGATGGCGTCTCCCAATGTACTGGTGGTGGACGACGAGCCTCACATCGGTCTGCTCGTTCGTGAGACCCTCGCTGGGGTCGGTATGGTCGTCCGCGCCGTCACCGACGGTCGGCAGGCGTTACGCCTGCTCGACGAGCTGGCCCCGGACCTGATCCTCCTGGACATCGGCCTGCCCGACATTGACGGGTTCAGCCTTTGCGGTCGCATCCGCGAGCATTCGCATGCTCCGATCATCATGCTGTCGGCGCGCCACCACGACGACGACGTGATCCGTGGTTTCAACGCCGGGGCCGACGACTACGTGGTGAAGCCGTTCAGCCCCCGCCAGCTCGCCGCTCGCGCCGAGGCGTTGCTCCGCCGGCGTTTCGGGTCGCCCACCGCTATCGGCCGGTATCGTGACAGTCGCCTGGATATCGACGTGGCGGCGAGACGGGCGATCCTCGACGGCGTCCCCAGTCGGCTGACGCCATCCGAGGCCAAGCTGCTCGACCTTGTGCTGTCTCAGCCACGGCGGGTGTTTAAGGCGGAGGAGCTGCTGCACCACCTTCGGGGGCCCGGATATGAAGACGCCTACGGCGCCCTCCGTCAGGTGGTTCTGGGGCTGCGGAGAAAGATCGAGCCCGACCCATCTGTGCCTCTCTACCTGACGACAGCATCGGGCGGTGGCTATGCCTTCGAGCCAACCGAGACGATGTCGGATTCGTAGCCCGGGAGCGAGCGGCGCAGTGGCTGTGCTGGGGTCGACTGAGCGTCCAGGCTGATGGCGCGCGCGATCGGCCTGCTGCTCGTGGTGCTCCTGCTGGCGAGCTGCCGTTTGTCGGCCGATCCGATGCCGACACCAACGTCGACGCCTCCTACTCCCACCCCGATCCCGACGGCCATCCCGACCCCGACCGCGATTCCGCCGCCGAAGGTCGACCCGATCGGCGCGATCTTCGAGCGGCAGGCGGCGCTCCAGACATTTCGGCAGTCGCTGCTGATCGACTTGCAAGGCGTCAGTCCGGGCGGCCAACCGATCGCCATGAAGGTGTGGGCGGAGGGCGAGTCGGCCCGTCCGGACAGCCGCCTCCAGGTCGGGACAGATGCCCTGGGAGGGCCGGTTGGGTTTCAGGTCCTCCAGGTCGGCGGGCGGCTATACCTGAACTTTTTCGGGGCCTGGGTGGCGCTCGAGGCCGAAGCCTTGCCGCCGGGCGTCCCCCTCGTCCCGATCCCGACCGGCGCCGACCCACGGGAGCTGGTGTCCGTCTTGATGGGGGCCCAGGTCGTGCCTGGCAGCGGCGAGTCGGTTCGTGGGACGCCAACCGACAGCTTGCGTTTCACGCTGCCGCCAGACCGAGCCGAGGCACTCGCCAGGCTGTTACTCGTCGGGCCCACGGTGGCGCTGCTCCAGGGCAGTCCGACCTACACCGAGGCCGGCGGCGAGCTGGCGGTCGGGCGTGACGACGGCTTCGTGCGTCGCATCACCCTGTATCTCCGCGGCTACTCGGGCGGCGATTCGACTCGCGCCTTCTCGCTGCAGAGTCAAACCGAGCTGTGGGACGTCAACGATCCAGCCATCGCGGTGACGCCGCCGACCGAGCCCGCCCTCCAGCTCCCGCGCCTCCCGCCGATCCAGATCGCCCCACCGGCCGGCCGCTCGTAGACGTGGCGCAACTGACTACACCCTTGACAGCGGAGGGCGGGGGGACCGACACTTCCCGTGGGTAGCCGAAAGAGGCGGTCTTTGGTGCACCGGCCGCGTCTTCGCAAGTATGGTTGTCGAGGCGTCTTCGTGGCGCAGCTCCACCGCCTGGGTCCGCTGGCGTTTGCCTTGCTGTTAGGTCTGCTCGGGGCCGACGTTGCCCGAGCCCTTCCGGTACCGCCCGGTATCGCCGACTCGCCCGCGGATTACCATGGCTTCCTGAACGGCCGGTTCCTGCTGCTGAACATGCATGGGGCCCTGTTCCACCCTGGCATCGAGGCGACTCGCGAGGACGTGCGCTACGCCGCCTGGATGAACGCCGGCGTCATTCGGGTCTTCGCGACCGATCAGTCGCTCGAAGAGCCCGAGGACGGCGAGCGGGTCGGCCATCGGATCGCGGACCTCGCGCCGACGCTCCGCGAGCACCGCGTCAAGCTGATCGTCGCGCTAGTGAACAACCATCAGGAGGTGCCCGGCGAACGGCCCGAGAGCGTCGGCGAGAAGGACGGCTACTGGCAGCTCCTGCTGCCTTTTTATACCGACACCTGGCGCGGGGCTTACCTGGACTTTAGCCGGCGGCTGATCCACACCGTTGTCGACCGTGGCGCTCGGGACGTCATCTTCGCCTGGGAGCTCGGCAACGAGCTGCACACGCCGGATGATCCGCCGCGGGTGCTGACCTTCATCGAGGACATGGCCCGCGAGATCCGGCGTCTCGACCCCGAGACGGCCTTGCTGCCCGGCACGATGGGCACCCACCATCTGGAGCCCTGGAGGCTCAGCGCCGAGCTCGGCCGGCGCCTGTATTGTGAGGGGCCGATCGCCGCCTACACCCTACACGGCTACGATTGGCTCGGCCCGGATCGCTGGGGCGACATGCCGATCCACTGGGACTTCAGCCAGGTGATCGCGCCGGCCTGCTCAAACGGCCGCAAGCTGCCGGTCATCGTCGAGGAGCTGGGCACGTCGCGCGAGCTTCCGAACGTCTGGGGAGCCGGCGATGAGGAGCGGCGCTTCGAGCAGGAGCTTCACCAGCTCCGCATGGTGCTCGACCACGAGCAGGTGGTTGGGATCGGCTCCTGGTCATCGGAGAGTCCGCTGGTGAGCCACCGCCGATTCGACGACCGCCGAGGGCTCACCTCCTACGGCCCTGCCCGCGACGGCAGCGGCTCGTGCTACCCGCCCGGCCGGGCCGAGCCGGGCGTGCGCTGCCGCCTCGAACAGGTACTCAGGAGCCTGCCGGCACGACCTTGAGTCGCAGAGGAGCGCACCTCGATCCCCAGGGCAGGCGAGCACGGTCGCGACGTCTGGTATTCTCCGAGGAGCCGGCTGAGAAGGAGGCGCGGACGTCGCGATCACCGAGCGGCGGCTGAGCTTGGAAGAGTTCCTGCAGTTGCCCGAGGAGAAGCCGTACCTCGAGCTCGTCGACGGGGTGGTGAAGCAGAAGGCGGCACCACAATGGCTCCACGGGCTCCTGCAACTTGGCTTCGGTGCTGGCATCAATCAGCATGCCTGGCCGCGGCAACTGGCGGTGGCCTTCAGCGAGATCCGCGAGGCGTTCGGCCGCGACTCCCTGGTTCCGGATATCGGAGTCTATCGTTGGGAGCGGGTCCCGCGCACCGAGGCCGGCGAGGTGGTGAACGGACCCCCGACGCCACCGAACATCGCGATCGAGATCAGGTCGCCTGACCAGGGCATCGGCGACCTGGTGGACAAGTGCCGGCGATTCCTGGCGCACGGGACCGAGTTGGCCCTCGTGGTGGTTCCGGAGCACCGAACCGTCATCCTGGTTCGCGCCGATGAGAGCGTGACGACGCTGCGCGGTGACGATCGGATCGACCTCAGTCCCGTGCTGCCGGACTTCGAGCTGACCGTGCGGGAACTGTTCGAGATGCTGGTGATGGGTCGAGGTCGCGTCTGAGCAACGGGTTCTCGACGAGGGTCAGGCCGGTTTCGTTGTTCCACCTACTGCGCCGCGTAGTCCACCGGGCGTTGAGCCTGTCTCCTCGAGAGCTCGAGCGACGAGCGGACTGACCGTGCCCGCTGCGACTCCATTGGCGCGCTCCTTGAACTGCTGGTGATAGAGCCGCGCATAGAGACCGTCGAGGGCGAGGAGCTCGGGGTGGGTGCCCCGCTCGACCAGGCGGCCGCGGTCGAGCACGAGGATCAGGTCGGCGGCCAGGATGGTGCTCAGGCGGTGGGCGATCACCAGGCTCGTCCGACCGGCCAGTAGCGGCGTGAGCGCCGCCTGGATGAGCGCCTCTGAGCGTGAGTCGAGCGAGGAGGTGGCTTCGTCCAGGAGCAGGATGCGAGGGTCCTTCAGGAGGACCCGGGCGATCGCGATGCGCTGCTTCTCGCCGCCAGAGAGGCGGTAGCCGCGCTCGCCGACGATCGTCTCGTAGCCGTCGGGAAGCCCGGCGATGAACTCGTGGATGTGCGCCGCGCGGCAGGCGGCTTCGACCTCGCTCGGGGTGGCATCGGGTCGACCGTAAAGCAGGTTCTCACGGACCGTCGTATGAAAGAGGAACGTCTCCTGGGTGACGATGCCGATCTGCGAGCGCAGCCACTCGAGGCTCAGGTCGCGCAGGTCGTGGCCGTCGATCTCGATCCGCCCGGCGGTCGGGTCGTAGAAGCGGGGGACCAGGTAGGTCACGGTCGTCTTGCCGGCCCCGCTCGGCCCGACCAGGGCGACGAGCTGACCAGGGCACGCCTCGAAGCTGACGCCGTCGAGGGCGAGTCGGTCCGCGACGTAGCCGAAGGAGACGTTGTCGAAGTGGATCGCGCCTCGAGTCGGCGGCGGAAGCAGGGCGTTCGGTCGCTCCTGAATCTCCGGCTCGAGGTCGAGGTATTCGAACAGGCGCTCGAACAGGGCCAACGATCCCATCACGTCGACGTGGACGTTGGCCAGCTCGGAAACTGGCCCGTAGAGCTGGCGGAGGAACGCGACGAACGCGACGACCGTCCCGATGCTGACTTGCCCGTCGATCACCAGCCAGCCACCGTACAGGTAGATGAGCGCCGGGCCGATCGCCTCGAAGAGCGAGACGAGCATGAAGAACCAGCGACCGACCATCCGCTGACGGATCTCGAGCGCCCGCAGCTCGCTGGTCCGCTCTCGGAATCGCTCGGACTCGTAGCGCTCGCGGGCGAACGCCTTGACCAGGACGAACCCGCTGATCGAGAGGGTCTCCTGCATAAACGAGCTGAGGCCACCCTGGCGCTCGGCCGTCTCCCGTCGCAGCTCCTGCCGAATCCGTCCGACCCTCCGCGCCGGCAGGACGAAAAACGGCAGGATTGCCAGCGCCACCGCGGCGAGCTGCCAGTTGAGGGACAGCATCAGGACCGTCGTCGCCACGACGGTGATGACGTTGTTGACGATGTTGTTCGGGGTGTTGCTGACGACGGATTCGACGCCCGCGACGTCGTTGTTGACGCGCGACATCACCTCGCCGGTCCTGGTTTCGGTAAAGAAGCGGAGCGACTGCCGCTGGAGGTGGCGGTAGAGCTCGTTGCGCAGGTCGAACATGACGCCCTGACCGATCCGCACGCTCAGGGCGAAGCGGCCGACATTGACCAGCCGGGTGAACAGGCCGACCAGTACGGCTCCGACGACCAGCCACACCAGCAGCCGACTGTCACGGTTCGGCAATGCGTCATCGATGATCTCGCGCGCGAGGAGCGGCGGGATCAGCGCGCCGACGGCGGTGATCGCCATGCAGATGATGATCACCAGCCAGCTCCGCCAGTACGGTCGGAAGTAGCGGGGGATCCGGCGCAGCGTGGAGGAGACGGCGCCGGCCGGTCGTCGTCGCTCGCCATAGTTGATGCGAGCGACGTGCGGGGCTTCCCCGAGCGCCCGCCGAATCATCCCGTTGCTGGACATCCCCTCAACTATACTCGCCGTTAACACCCCGTTAGCACGGCGCTGACACGTTGTTAAGAGAGAGCGGTCATACTGAGGATGGCCGAGTGGTGGAAATCGGATGCCGAAGCTGATCATCCTCGGCTTTATCCTGATCGTCCTCATGCTCGCCGTCTGGGTGGTCTGGGGCGAGGTCATCGCCGCGCACGTGCTGCGCCAGCGGCGACACGACGACGAGGGCCTGAGGGAGCGCTGACGTGGCCGGTCCGACGATTCTGGTGGTCGATGACGAGCGTAACATCGTCCAGCTCGCGAAGCTGTACTTGCGCAACGAAGGCTACCAGGTCGAGAGTGCGTCGAACGGCCGCGAGGCGCTCGAGAAGGTCAAGCAGACCGTGCCCAGCCTGGTCGTGCTCGACTTGATGCTGCCTGAGCTGGACGGCTGGGAGGTGTGCAGGCAGCTCCGCCGTGGCGGCGAAACGCCGATCATCATCCTGACCGCGCGCGGCGACGATGTCGACAAGGTTGTCGGCCTGGAGCTGGGCGCCGACGATTACATGACCAAGCCGTTCAACCCACGCGAGCTGGTCGCCCGGGTCAAGGCAGTCTTGCGGCGCTACGAGGCTGGGCGCCAGCCAACACGGGTGATCCACTTCGCCGACCTGACGATCGATCGGGACCGCCGCGAGGTCCGAATCGGCGAGCGGCTCGTCGAGCTGCGGCCCAAGGAGTTCGACCTGCTGGCGGCACTGGCCGGCAACCCCGGCGTCGTCTTCGATCGGGAACGCCTGCTCCAGGTCGCCTGGGGCTACGAATATTACGGCGACTCGCGGACGGTGGACGTCCACGTCACCTGGCTCCGCGACAAGCTGGCCGAGAGCGGGGCCCGGATCCAGACGGTGTGGGGCATCGGCTACAAGCTCGTGACGGCCGAGCAGCTTCCGGCCAGGCCGGTCGGGAGCCGCCACAAGCGCGGTTAGATGGTTTCCGCCCTGGGGCTGACCGGCCGATCCCTCCGCACGCGGCTGATTGCTGCCTTCGCTGTCGTCATTACCCTGACGCTCGTGATCGTCGGGGTTGGTTTCCTCTTTATCATGCGCCAGTATCAGGCCCAGCGCGAGCTGCTCCGTCTGGGCGCGCTGGCCGGGCCGGTGACGTTCCAGGTGCGCGCCCTCGAGCAGCAGGGGGCCTCGGCGGCGGAGATCGTCGAGCTCCTGGCTCGCCAGGCGGACGACCTCGACGTACGGATCGCCCTGGCTAGGCCGGACGGCACGATCTTCCACGACACCGAAGGCTCGCTCGTCGGCCAGCGGATCGGGCTCAACGCCGGTCAGCGCTTCGGTCAGCTTCGGCGGGCCAGTCTGATGCGGGTCGAGGACCGACCAGACGGACAGCTCCTGTTCGTGGCAACGACCCTTTCGCCACCCGGCTCCATGCTGGCCGAGCGTTTTCTCGGCCGCCAGAGCGCCTACGTGGTGGCGCTCGCGTCCCAACCCTGGACTCTGCTGATGGTCCTGCAGGAGATGGCACCGCGTTTGCTGGTGGCGGCGCTCTTGTCGCTGGTTGCCTCGGTCGCCGTCGCCTGGGTGCTGGCCGCCTCGATCGCCCGACCACTGGCTCGGATGACCCGCGCGGCCGAGGCGATGGCCAGGGGGCAGTATGACCAGGCGATCCCCAGCCGGGGCGCCGACGAGGTTGGTCGGCTCGCCACCGCCTTCAACACGATGGCGCGCGAGGTCGCACGGTCGAATCGGGCGCTGCGTGACTTTCTGGCGAACGTCTCGCACGATTTGCGGACGCCGTTGACGTCGATCCAGGGCTTTTCGCAGGCGATGGTCGACGGCGCCGTGCGCGAGCCGCGTGACTACGCCGACGCCGCGCGGATCATCAACGAGGAAGCCGAGCGGATGCGCCGTCTGGTCGAAGACCTGCTCGAGCTCAGCAAGCTCGAGTCTGGTCAGGTGACGCTCGAGCTGGCTCCGATCGACCTTACGATGCTCGTTCACCAGGTCGGCGAGCGCATGGAGCACCGTGCGGGTCTGGCCGGAGTAGACGTGGCCTACCAGATTGGAGCCGCGCCAATGGTGTACGCCGACGGGCGGCGGCTTGAGCGCGTCCTCGAGAACCTGCTCGAGAATGCCGTGAAGCACACCCCGGCCGAGGGCCGCGTCACGATCGCGGTCGGAGAAACGCCCCCTGCAAGCGCGAGCGTCGGCCGGGAGGAGGCCGGCTCCGCGACGGTCACGATCCACAACTCGGGCTCGTGGATTCCGGCCGAGGATCTGTCGCGCATCTTCGAGCGCTTCTATCAAGTCGATAAGTCGCGAGTTGGGAGCAGCGAAGGGAGTGGGCTGGGCCTGGCGATCGCGCGCGAGCTGGTCCAGGTGCATGGTGGCCAGATTGTCGCCGCCAGCTCGCACGTCGACGGGACGCGGTTCACCATCCACCTCCCGGTCACCCCGGCCCTTGACCTCGCCGAGGCAGGTGCTTTAGGATCAGGCCCCACCCCGCGACGAGAGTCGAGCACGGTCGGCGTGTCTTGAACGCTCTTCCAGGGTGAGGCGTCTCGAACCGATTACAATCCAGCCCTCCGCCGTCACCGAGCGGATGGTCGATCCGTTTACGCTGATGCGAAGATCAATCCGGGCGGTCCCCGCGTGGCGCGGAGGTCCGCCGAGAATCGTCAGGTCGTGAAGCCAATCTTCCCCCGCCTCCGTCTGGATGGTCGCCTGGTTCGGGTCCTTTTCC
>JACCZL010000577.1 GCA_013695975.1 Chloroflexota bacterium | reverse complement strand
ATCGCGCCCCTACCGCGTGGTGACCGGTTGCTTGCCGACGTCGCGGATGACGCTGAAGACGTCGCGGACGCCTTCGAGGCGGTTGAGGACGCGGCTGAGCTTGTCGAGGCCGCTGACCTCGACGGTCGCCCAGACCGTCGCCGTCTGATCCTTGTGGACCACGGCGCTCTGGGCGGTCATGCTCAGGCTCTCGTCGGCCAAGAGGGCCGCGACGTCGCGAGCCAGGCCGACCCGGTCCCAGGCCTCGACTCGGATCGTGACTGGAAAGACCTGCTGATCGGTGCGGTCCCAGTCGACGGTGACGAAGCGCTCCTGCTCCTGCTCGTGGGCGACGCTCGAGCAGTCGGCGCGATGCACGGTGACGCCCTTACCACGGGTGATGTAGCCGGTGATCGAGTCGCCCGGCACCGGGTCGCAGCAGCGCGCGAGCCGGGTGAGTAGGTCGCCGACCCCCAGGACGCGGACGCCGCCGTTGCTGGTCCCAGCCGACGGACGGAGGACCGGCGTGTCCCGGGTGGCCTGCTCGCGCGCTTCGCTCGCCACCCGCATCGCCACCTGGTGGGGGTGGACATCGCCGTAGCCGACCGCCGCCAGGAAGTCGTCGACCCGCTCGTAGCGGTAGGTGGCCGCGATGTCCTCGAGCTTGATGCCTTCGATCGAGAGGCGCTTGAGCTCCTTTTCGAGGAGCTCGCGCCCGCGCTGAACGTTTTCGTCGCGCTGCTGGCGGCGGAACCACTGGCGGATCTTCTCGCGGGCGCCGGTCGTGCGGACGTAGCCGAGGTTCGGGTTGAGCCAGTCGCGACTCGGCCCCTTTGAATTCCGAGCCGTGACCACCTCGACGATGTCGCCGTTCTGGAGCCGACGGTCGAGCGGGACCATGCGCCCGTTGAGTTTGGCGCCGACGCACTTGTGGCCAACCTCGGTGTGGACGCGGTAGGCGAAGTCGAGTGGGGTCGCTCCGGCCGGCAACTCCTTGATCTCGCCCTTGGGAGTGAAGACGTAGACCTGGTCCTGAAACACCTCCGCCTTGAGTGAGTCGACGAACGCCTGAGCTCCGCCGGCCACATCCTTCTGCCAGTCCATGAGCTGGCGGAGCCAGGCCACCTTCTCATCGAACTTGGCATTCTGCCGCCGCCCCTCCTTGTAGCGCCAGTGGGCTGCCACGCCGTACTCGGCGATCTTGTGCATCTCGTAGGTACGGATCTGGATCTCGAGCGGTTGGCCGCCGAGCGCGAGAACGCTGGTGTGGAGCGACTGGTAGAGGCTCTCCTTGGGGTTTGCGACGTAGTCATCGAACTGACCGGGCAGCGGGCGCCAGAGGGCGTGGATCTGCCCGAGCACGCTGTAGCACTCCGGGACGGTGTCGACGAGCACCCGCACGGCCAGGAGGTCGTAGATCTGGCTGATGTCGGCCGAGCGGGCCTTCATCTTTCGGTAGATGCTGTAGATGTGCTTCGGGCGCCCGCTGATCTCGGCCTTGATCCCCGCCCGCTGCAGCTCCTCCTCGAGGACGTGAATCACGCGCGCGATGTAGCTTTCGCGGGCGACCCGCCGGCTGGCGAGCTTACCGGCGATCTCCTTGTAGGTCTCGGGCTCGAGGTGGCGGAACGACAGATCCTCGAGCTGCCACTTGATCTGCCAGATGCCCAGGCGGTTGGCGAGCGGGGCGTAGATGTCCATCGTCTCCTGGGCGACGCGGCGGCGCTTCTCGGGTGGCCGCGCATCCAGGGTGCGCATGTTGTGGAGCCGATCGGCGAGCTTGATCAGGACGACCCGGACGTCGTCGGCCATCGCCAGGAACATCTTGCGCATGCTCTCGGCCCAGATCGCCTGCTTGTCGCCGGCAATGAACTGGCCGTCGACCCCGCCGTCGGGCCGGTCCTCGTGAAACCAGGGGACTCGCGACAGCTTGGTCACGCCGTCGACGAGCTTGGCCGCCTCGGCGTCGAATCGCTCGGCGATCTCGGCGACCGAGACGCCACAATCCTCGGACACGTCGTGCAGCAGCGCGGCGACGATCGTGCTGGAATCGAGCCGCAGCTCGGCGAGGGTCTCGGCCACGGCGAGCGGATGGGTGATGTATGGCTCGCCGGACTCCCGGAGCTGCCCCTCGTGGGCGCTCTTCGCGAAATCGAAGGCGCGCCGGATGCCCTCCACCTCGGGTGCGGAGAGATACGGTTCGACCTGCGCGAGCAGGGCGGTCGGTGCGGTCATTCGGCTATCGTGCGCCCGTAATCAGCGGTGTGCCCTCCACTGGTCGGAGTATATCAAGAACCCCTCCCCCGGAAGCCCTCACCCCCTCACCCCCTGCCCCCTCTCCCAAGCGAGGGGGCAGGGGGTGAGG
>JACCZL010000571.1 GCA_013695975.1 Chloroflexota bacterium | reverse complement strand
TCGGCATCCCCACGGTCGTCGAGGGGATGGACCGCGAGTGGTGGCCCAAGTTCAACTTCTTCCGTTCGACCAGGGTCAACGAGATCTTCTCGGGCATCGGGCCGATCGGTGGGCTGATGCTCGTCTTCGCCCTGGCCGCGCTGCTCTGGCCGGGCCGCGTCCCGCCGAGTCGGCGGCTGCTTGGGTTCGGGGCCCTGAGCTACCTGGTCCTGATGACGCTGACGCTCCGCTGGAGCCCCTACGCGGCCGGACGGTTTCTCCTCATCGCCTGCGCGTTCGCGGCGCCGTTGCTCGGCGCCCTCCTCGCGGGTTCGAAGGCGCGAAATCGCTCGGCGGAGCTGGAGGACGTGTGGTGGCGCGAGGGGCTGGCGGTCCTACTCGTGGTCTGGAGCGGGGTGACTGGGCTTTACGTGGCCACCTTCAACGAGGATCGCCCGCTAGCGCGCCTGGGTGAGCGCGATCGCATCGGCTTGATGACCCTCCGCTACCCGATCCTCCAGAAATTCTTCCGCGAGCTCGAGCAGGAGCTGGGCCCCACCAGCACGGTCGGCATCTATGGCGCGATCGACCCGCTGTCGGGCCAGGGGGGCCAGTGGCAGTACCCACTCTTCGGGTCGCGCTTCAGCCGGACGGTGCTGCCACTCGTCCCCGACGGATACCTCCAGCGCCCGACGTTCAAGCGCCCCCTCCCCTGGTCGAATGAGACCCTCGTCAACACCTATCCGCCAGCCTACATCGTGGTCGAGAGCGCCCACTCGTCGGGCGACCAGGAGCTCCCTCAGCTCATCCCCGGGCGCTGTTTCCCGGTGCCGCTCCTGCACGGCAAGCCAACGGTGCGCTGGGAGGTCTGGCGGTGCCAGGATTGGGACCCGCGAAGCGTCCTCGAGAACGGTGACTTCAGGGCCTGGTCGGAGCCGAGTCCAACGTCCAACGCCCAGCGTCCAACGCGTACCGGCGCTGGTGGTTCGACGGTGGACGCGGGACTCCCGATTGGCTGGGAGGCCGAGGTCGCCGACCAGGCCAGCCTGGTGGTGAGCCGCCTGGATCCGGACCCCGGACCCGGGCAGGAGCCCTTCCGCCTACGCCTCGACTATCGCGCCGGTCGGCGCGGCGGCGAGGCCGGGATCGTCCAGGAGGTCCCGCTAGACGGGCTGCACGGGCGAGTCTTGATGGTCGACGCGCGGGTGCTGGCCGACCGGGCGGGCGCGGCCATGCTGTCGGTTGACGATGGTGAGACCGTGAGCGACGTCGTGAACCAGTCGAGTGAGGCGGAGACGCTCCGCGTCGAGCATACCGTCCACCCCGGGGCGACCGAGCTGCGGATCAGGCTCCAGGCGAGCGAGGCCGGTCGGGACGCCGCGGTCTTGGTCCGCACGATCCTCGCGATCCACTGGGAGATCGGGTCCGGGCTGGCCTCGAGCGACGGCTGATGCGGGCGATCTCGTTTGCCCGCCGATCGGGCATCACCGGTCCGGCGACCAGGTGAGCGATGGCTGATCCATTCCGGGTCGGGCTGTTCGCCCTCAGCCTGGCGTCCGTGGTCGCCAGCAGCCTCCTACTGGTCGGTCCGCTTCGGCTGGGTGGGGTCGGGACGGTACTGGCCCTCTGGGTGATCGGGACCGGGCAGGTCGTGCTCCTGGCAGAGGGGTTGTCGCTGCTGCGCGCGCTGGATTGGCCGGGGTTCTTGCTCGGGCACCTGCTGGTTCTGGGCGCCACGGCAGTCTGGGCGTGGCGGCGCCCCTCGGGCGAACGTTGGGCGGCGGTCTGCGAGGCGCGGGCCGGCCTCGGGCGGCTCTGGAGCGTGGCCTGGGACTGGCAAGCGCCGGTCGTGCCGATCGTGGCCGGGGCGGTCCTGGTCACCGGGCTGATCAGCCTGACGCTGGCCCTCTGGGTCCCGCCGAACATCTCCGATGCGCTCAGCTACCACTTGCCGCGGGTGGGTTACTATCTGCAGTTCCGCTCGCTCGGCCACTACCCGGTCGACGACCCGCGCCAGGTCGCCTTCCCGGTCAACGCCGAGCTGCTGATCCTCTGGACCGTGGCGTTCCTGCGGGCTGACTGGCTGGCGAACACGGTCGAGCTCGCGGCCTGGGCCGTCACGGCGGTGGGGGTGTACGGGCTGGGGCGGCAGGTCGGCTTCTGCCTCCGGGCGGCGCTGTTCGGAGCCGGCGTCTTCGCCCTCCTGCCGCAGCCGGTCCTCCAGAGTACCTCGACCTGGAATGATCTGGTGGCCGTTAGCTTCGTCGTCGCCAGCCTGTACTTCCTGCTCGAGGCTGCCGTAGGGGCGCGATTCATCGCGCCCTCGGGTGAGGGCGCGAT
>JACCZL010000551.1 GCA_013695975.1 Chloroflexota bacterium | reverse complement strand
GAGTTGCCGATCTGGCCGGCCGGCAGGCCCACGGCCGCGCCCGAGGCCTCGACGGTCGTGTGGGGCGAGGTCTCCCAGAGGCGGTCCATCGCGGGCGTACTGGCGAGGCTCAGCGCATTGGCCGGCCCGTCTGGCGCGCAGCCCCAGCCGTCAAGCACGATCAGGGCGAGCGGATATCGTGGAGCCATCCGATCCTCCGTTGTTGCCATTGTAGCCCTCGGACGAGGGCAGCCTCGGCGCTGAGCAGCTAAAACTGCACCGCGACCGTGAGGGAGTGGCCCCGACTCGGCAGGCGCGAGCCGCTCCCTCACGGTCGCGGTGCAGCGGTTCCGCACGTCGCGCCGTGGCGTTCACTCGGGCTGAGACGCGCGGCTGGTAGAATTGGCCAGCAGCGTGGCCCTCACCTCAGCCCTCGGGAGGGAGAGGCGACAGGATGGTAGGCGTGGAGCAACTGCTCGAGCGGCGGGTCGGGGTGCTGCTGAAGGCGAACCCGGGGTTGGCCGAGGCGGCGGACCTGCAGAAGGCCATCCTGGCCTGCGTCTACGGCGTCGCGGCTCCGACCCGGCCGATCGTCCTGCCGGTCCAGCGGGCGCGGGACAAGCTCGAGGGTGGCGTCCCGCTGCTCCACAACGAAGACGTCTATCTCGATCCGGGCTTCGTCCAGGACGTCTTCGGGCGGCTCGTCAACCTGCTCCGCTCGCGTCCCGAGACGGCGGACGCAAGCGCGAGCGTGGCCGACGCGGCGTATGAGCATCGCTTGCACGTCGAGCATGTCGTCGCCGAGGCGTTCGTCAACCATCCTGAGCACCTCGAGGCGGTGGCGATGCAGGCCGGGGTGGACGTCGATCTCCTGGCGACGCTCGCTCAGCTCAGCGCCCGCCCAATCCTCAAGGCCTACGCCGAGCAGCTCAGGCCGGCGCTCGAGCGCGGCCAATGGAGCCAGGGGTACTGCCCAATCTGCGGGGCCTGGCCCGGTCTGGCCGAGCTGCGTGGGGCCGAGCTGTTCCGTCATTTCCGTTGTCTCCGCTGCGCCGCCGACTGGACCGCGACGCGGCTCTCCTGCCCGTTCTGTGGCAACGACGACTATGACACGCTCGGCTACCTCCAGATCGAGGGCGAGCGGCGCTTCAGGGTCGACATCTGCCGACGGTGCGGGGGCTACGTCAAGGCCGGCAACGCGTTCGACCCGGCCCCGGCCGAGATCCTCGCGCTCGACGACCTGGCGTCGGTCCACCTGGACCTGGCCGCGATCGAGCGGGAGCACACCCGACCGCCCGAGCCGGGCTTCCGCCTGGAGCTAGTCGGCGGCGAGGATGAGCTCGATGACGACGACTGACGAGCGCGTGGGGAGTGGGATAGCTCGCTCTCCACTCTCCGCTCTCCACGCTCCACTCGAGGCAGCGGCTCCGACGCCGGTCATTCGGCGACGCTACGTGCGGTTCCGCGACGAGGCCGGCCAGGCCGTGGACGAGGCGGTGATCGTCGAGATCCGGCTGACCCTGTTCGTCGACGACCTCGAGCTGGTTCAGTTGATGTGCTCGCCCCATCAGCTCAACGCCCTGGTCGTCGGCTTCCTGTACCTGGAGGGGTTGATCGAGGGGGCCGATGATATCGACGTGATGCGGGTCTGTCTGGAGGACCGCGTGGCCGAGGTCCGCCTCGGGCGTCGCCTGGTCGAGGTGCCGAAGCGCAAGATCATCACCTCGGGCTGCACCGGCGGGACCAGCTTCGGCGCCTATCTCGACGATCTGGACCGCTTCCGCTTGCCGGACGACGACGTCCGCGTCGAGCCGGTTCGGGTCTATGGCCTGCTCCGACAGCTCTACGAGCGCGCTCAGCTCTATCGCCAGTCCGGCGGCGTCCACACCTCGATTCTGGCCGACCTCCAGGGTGAGGTGATCGTCGTCGCCGAGGACATCGGCCGCCACAACACCCTCGACAAGATCCAGGGCGAGTGCCTCCTGCGCGGCGTCCCCACCAGGCGACGAATGCTCCTGTCGTCGGGTCGGATCTCCTCGGAGATGCTGCTCAAGGCGGCAATCATGGGCGTGCCGATCGTCGGATCGCGGACTTCGCCCACCCAGCTCGCCGTCAGCATCGCCGAGCGGCTCAACATCACCGTCATTGGCTACATCCGTTCGGCCAGCATGAACGTCTACACCCATCCCTGGCGCATCCTGGGCGCCCCAGCGGCGTGAAGGCGGGGCTCGTCTACGTCCTCTATGGCTCGGACCGCTTCACGCGCGACGAGCAGGTCCGCGGCCTGAAGCGGCGGATGCTCGAGCAGTCAACCGGCGAGTACAACCTGTCTGAATTCTCCGGCGCCGAGTTCAGCCTGAGCGATGTCCGCGCGGCGGCCGACGCGCTCCCTTTCATCGCCGACCGCCGTCTCGTCATCGTCGAGGGCCTGCTCGGCCGGCTGGCTGGCACGGCCAAGGCGGCGCCCCGACGCGGCCGATCGAAGTCCACCGCCCCTGGGAGCGCGGGTGTCCCGCCCGCCCCGGTCGAAGCGGGCGGGACACC
>JACCZL010000516.1 GCA_013695975.1 Chloroflexota bacterium | reverse complement strand
GTGAGGTCGGGAAAGACCCGGCGCCCCTGGGGGACCAATCCGATCCCGAGGCGGGCGATGCGGTGCGAGGGCAGGCCGACTAGCTCGCGCTCGCCGAGACGGATCGAGCCGGCCCGAGGCGGCGTGAACCCCACGATGCTGCTGATCGTGGTCGTCTTACCGGCGCCGTTCCGGCCGAGCAGACCAACTGCCTCCCCGGCCTCGAGACCCAGGGAAACGCCCCGAAGGATGTGGCTCTCCCCATAGTAGGTATGAACGTCGGTCAGTTGGAGCATCGAGGGCGAGTGGCGATCGTCATGGCGAGCCGGGCACACCGCCCGGATGGAGGCTCGACGCGGGGTTCGTGCCGAGGTAGACGGCGAGCACCTCGGGGTTGTTCCGAACTTCAACGGGCGGGCCTTCGACCAGGACTTCGCCGTAGTGGAGGACGGTGACGCGGTCGGCCAGCGCGAAGACGACGTCCATGTCGTGCTCGATGATCAGCACGGTCAGCTCACGCGAGAAGCTCTTGATCAGGTCGACCATGCTCGCCGTCTCGGCCGGCGACATGCCGGCCGTCGGCTCGTCGAGCAAGAGCAGGCGCGGGCGACAGGCCAGCGCGATCGCCATCTCGAGCTGGCGCTGCTCGCCGTAGGACAGCTCGCGGGCCGGCGCCCCCTCGCGCGTCCTCAGGTCGAGCTGGTCCAGCAGCGCGAGCGTCTCCGCGTTGACGTCGGACAGGCCGTTCGCCGACGAGACGACCCCGAAGCTGACGCCACGGCGACGTTGGACCGCCAGCCGGACGTTCTCGAAGACGCTGAGTCCGAGGAACAGGTTGTTCTTCTGGAAGGTGCGGGCCAGGCCGCGCGTCGAGCGCTCGTATGGCTTGCGGCGGGTCACGTCCTCACCGTCGAGGAAGATGCGTCCTGAGGTCGGCGCGATCTCGCCGGCCATGACGTTGAAGAGGGTCGTCTTACCGGCGCCATTCGGACCGATGATCGCCCGCCGCTCGCCGGCGCCGATCGCCAGGTTGACCCCGTTCAACGCCCGCAGACCGCCGAAATGGCGATGGACGTCCGCGACCTCCAGCAGGTCGGGCATGGGTGTCGATCAGCGCCGCGCCGCGCGTCGGGTCAGCGCCAGCGCGTCCTGGTAGAGGCCGGCGATCCCGCGGCGTGGGCCGAGTACGAAAAACATGAACGTCAGGCCCATGATGAGCGGCCAACGGTCGGTCTGTGAGCTGACGATGTTCTGGAGGATCAGGACCAGGGCAGCGCCCAGGACAGGTCCGAGGAGCGTTCCGGCCCCGCCGATGATGACCATCACCATGACCAGACCCGAGGTCGACCAGTGGACCTCGGAAGGCGACACAAAGCCGTTGAAGTATGAGAACAGCACGCCCGCGACGCCGCCGACGAGGCCGGCGATGGTAAAGGCGGCCAGCTTGACCAGCCAGGTGTTGTAGCCGATCGCCCGCATCCTCGACTCGTTTTCGCGGACACCGACGAAGCTGTGACCGAGCGGCGACGCGACGACGTGCCGGAGCAGCAGGTACGCGGCAACGAAGAATCCCAGCACCAGGTAGTAAAAGGTCGTGACCGAGGAGAAGTTGACCATTCCGCCCAGGTCGGGACGCGGGATGCCGGCCAGGCCATTCGAGCCGCCAGTCAGCCAGGTCCACTTGAAGGCAGCCGCGAAGACGATCTGCGAGAAGGCCAGCGTCAGCATCAGGAAGTAGACCCCGAGCGAGCGGATCGCCAGGGCCCCCATCGGGAGCGCAAGCAGCCCCGCGCAGGCCACCCCGGCCAGCATCGTCACCAGCAGGTTGTCGCTGTAGCGTGTGGCGACGATCCCGGCCCCATAGGCCGCGACCCCGAAGAAGGCGGCGTGCCCGAACGACGTCAGGCCGGTGTAGCCGATCAGGAGATCGAGGCTCATCGCGAAGATCCCGAAGATCAGGACCTCGGTCAGGACGTTCTGGAAATAGATCGACGGACTCACCAGCGGGAAGATCACCAGGGCCAGGGCGGCCGCGACCAGCGCCGCGCTGGCGCCGATCGAACGGGGCTGCGCGGCAGGCCCTGCGCGCTCCTCGAGCCCTGGCCGGGTGGTCAGCGGCGTGGCCATGGCCGCGGATGCGCGCTCTTCGCTCATCCCGGTTTGCCCGTCAGGCGACGGCGCGGCCGAACAGCCCGTTCGGTCGCAGCAGCAGCACGAACGCCATGATGGCGAAGATGACCATCAACGAGAAGTCCGGCACCCAGATCTTGCCGAAGGTGTCGGCCAGGCCGACGACGATCGCTCCGAAAAAGGCGCCCTTGAGGGTGCCCAGCCCGCCGACGACGACCACGATCAGCGACAGGATCAACTGCTCGAAGTCCATCCCCGGCGCCAGACTCAGGAAGGGGGCGGCGATCACGCCGCTCAACGCGGCCAGCCCGGCCCCAAAAGCGAAGACGCCTCCGAACACGAGCTGCACGTTGATCCCGAGACCGCCCACCATCTCCTTGTCGGCGACGCCGGCTCGGACGATGGCGCCGATCCGCGTACGGGCCTGCAACGCCCAGAGCGCCAGCGCGAGCACCAGCCCCGCGACGATCACGAACGTCCGATAGCGAGGGTAGGCGGTGATCCCGAGTGAGACGGCGCCGGTCAGCTCCGGCGGCTGGGCCACCGAGCGGATATCGGCGCCCCACGTCCACTTGACCAGGTCGGCCACCACGAAGGCCAGACCGAAGGTCAGCAGCACCTGATCGAGGTGTCCGCGCTTGTAGAGCGGGCGCAGCAAAATCCGCTCGAGCAGGAAGCCGAGCGCCGCGACGATGATCGGGACGATGATCAGGGCGAACCAGAAATTCCC
This sequence comes from Chloroflexota bacterium, assembly GCA_013695975.1. Lineage (GTDB taxonomy): Bacteria > Chloroflexota > UBA6077 > UBA6077 > JACCZL01 > JACCZL01. Next base: position 2,110 of record JACCZL010000516.1, on the reverse strand, counting down.
GAGCCGCTGGGTCGCGGTGAACCCCATGTAGGCGCCCAGCATGTAAAACGACCCGTGCGCGAGATTGATGAAGTCCATCATCCCGAAGATCACCGAGAGCCCAGCGGCGAGGAGGAACAGTAGCATGCTAAACGCCAGCCCGTTCAGGATCTGGACGGCGTAGAGACTGACGGTGCCGGGGTTCACGCGCCCGGATCCCTGATGGTGCCGAGATTGGCGACCACCACGTTGGTCGGCTTGCCGTCTTGCATCCGCGTCTCGCGAATGTACATCGTCTGGACGACCTGGTGGGTCTGTGGGTCGAACTCGAACGGCCCGCGAGGACTCGCGAACTTGACGTTCTCGAGCGCCTTGATCAGGGCTTCCTTGTTGGCCGTGTCGCCCCCGACCGCATTGACGCCCTCGACGATCACCCGAGCCGTGTCGTACCCCTGGACGGCGAAGACGCTCGGCTCGCGGCGGGTCTTGGCCCGGTAGTCGTCGCCAAATTTCCGGTTCTCCGGATTATCGAGCGTCTTGGCCCAGAACAGGCTCGAGATGGCGCCGACCGCCGCCTCACCCTGGGCGGGCAAGACATCCTCTTCGACCAGGAACCCGGCCCCCGTCAGCTTGATCCGATCCTTGAGACCAAACTCGGCGTACTGCTTCACGAAGCTGACAGCGTCCGATCCGCTGTAGAAGCTGTAGCTAGCCTCAGGGTTGGCGCCCTGGATCTGAGGGAGGAACGGGGCGTAGTCGGTCGTGCCGAGCCTGGGATAGACCTCGCCGACGACCTCACCCCCGTTCCTGGTGAAGTTTTCCTTGAACGCCGCCGCTGACTCCTGGCCGAAGCCGTAGTCGGCGGCGCTCACGAAGACCTTCTTGCTGACGTTCTTGGCGATCCATTCCCCGAGCGGGTAGCTCACCTGCCAGCTCGTGAAGGACGCGCGGAAGATGTAGGGGCTCTTGCGAGCGCGAGTCAGATCGTTCCCGCCGGCGTTGGCCCCGACAAAGATGGTCTGGCTGTTGTGGAGCAAGTCACGGATGGCGTAGACCACCGCCGTGCTCACGACGCCGGCGAAGACGTCGACTCGGTCCTGCTCGATCAGCTTGCGCGCCTTCTGGAGGGCCGGCTGCGGGTCGATCCCCTCGTCTTCCCGGATCACTTCGATCGGGCGGCCACCGGCCCGATTGCCGACACTCTCGAGATAGAGGCTCATCCCATCGGCGATGTCGTCGCCGAGCTGAGAGTAGACCGCGGAGGTCGGGACGAGCAGGCCCAGCTTCAAGGGCCCCGACGCCACCGGCTTGGCGGGGGCCGGCGCGGCCTGCGCGGCCGGGCTGGGCGAAGGGGAGGCCGCCGGGCTGGCAGCAGGGCTCGGCGACGCGGCGACGCCCGGGCTGGCCGCGGGACTCGCGGTTGGACTCGCGACCGGCTTGGGCGCGTCGGTGGGCTTCGCTTCAGTCTTCTGGGCCGCGGGCGGCGCGGGCGTGCAGGCAGCGAGGAGTGAGGCGCCGAGCACCGCGCCGACGGAGAACGCCGAGCGCAAGAAGCGACGGCGAGAGCGCGGCGCAGGCAACCCAGGGTCGGACATCATCATCCTCCAGCACGGTCTCCCGACGCGCGGTGCCGCGCACCCGAGTCGACTCGGTAGCGGCCATTCTAGCAAGCGCACCCCCATGAGGCAACGCATCGAGCGTGCTTGTTGCCGAAGGTCCAACTCGGGCGGTATGGTGTGAGCTGAACCGGGAGCAACTGAACCGAAAGTAGGGGGGCGTGATGACGTCGGAGGAGCAAGTCTACGCGGAGCCGTTCCAGCGGATCCAGCCAGAGGAAGCCAGGGCGATGATCGAGGACGGTGACGTGACCGTCATCGACGTTCGTGAGCCCGGCGAGTACGCGAGCGGCCACATCCCGAACGCCCGCCTCGTGCCGCTCGCCCGAATCCTCAGCGCCCCGGCCGCCAGCGTCGGCGAGGACAACGTCATCTTTGTCTGCGAGGTTGGCCAGCGTAGCGCCGTGGCCGCCGAAGTCGCTGCCTCCCTGGGGAAGGAACGGCTCTACAACCTCGAAGGCGGCACCAGCGCCTGGCGCACGCTCGGTTTCCCGATCGAGCAGTAGGCGCGCGAT
>JACCZL010000467.1 GCA_013695975.1 Chloroflexota bacterium | reverse complement strand
GATCCCCGGCTTCGTCGTCGACGCCGTCGTTCATGCCCCGCTCGGCGCCTATCCAGGCGAATGCTACGGGCTCTACGAGACCGACTTCGCCCACTTCGACGAGTACGTGGCTGGGATCGAGGCCGATGGGATGGACGGCGTGGGTGCCTACCTCGACCGATTCGTCTACGGGCCGGCCACCCACCAGGCCTATCTCGAGCTGCTCGACCCTGCGCGGATCGAACGGCTGCGGCAGTCGGCGCGACTGCTGGTGAGCCCGGAGGCAGCGGGCGTATGAGCTACAGCGACGCCGAGCTCCTCACGGTGATGGCCGCGCGGCGGCTGGACGATGGCACAGCGGTCTTCGCCGGGGTGGGCATCCCGCTCCTCGCCGCCATCCTGGCGCGGCACACCCATGCCCCGCGGCTGATGATTGTCGTCGAGGGCGGCATCTTCGACCCCGAGGTCCTGCCAGGGCGGCTGCCGATCTCGACCAACGAGATGCGGGTTGCCCACCGCGCCCTGATGCTGACCGGTATCACCGACACGTTCCTGTACGCCCAGCGCGGCTTCCTCGATGTCGGCTTCATCGGCGGGGCCCAGGTCGACCGCTTCGGCAACGTCAACTCGAGCGTGATCGGCCCCTACGATCATCCGAAGGTCCGCCTGCCGGGCAGCGGCGGCGCCAACGACATCATCTCACTCTGTCGTGAGGTGATCGTGGTCACGACCCACGAGGCGCGGCGCTTCGTGCCCAGGGTCGACTTCATCACCAGCCCCGGCTTCGTCGACGGAGGCGACTCGCGCAAGGCGGCCGGGCTCCACTTTGGCAAGGTCTCGGGGGTGGTGACCAACCTGGGGATCATGGGCTTCGATGAGCGGACGCGCACGATGCGCCTCGAGGCGGTCCACCCGGGCGTGACGGCCGAGATGGTCCAGCAAGCCACCGGCTTCGAGCTGCCGGCCCCAGACGTCGTGCCGACGACCGACCCGCCGACCGCTGCCGAGCTCGACTTGCTCCGAAGCCTCGATCCAGATCGGAGGTTGCTACGATGAGCGTCGACATCGGGCTGGCCCTGCGCAACTTCGTCGGGCCGGGCGAGACACCCGACATCGACGCGATCCTGCGCTACGCCGAGCGGGCCGAGGGGCTGGGTTTCGAATCGCTCTGGGCCTGGGACCACGTCCTCCTGGGGGTGAAGCCGGCCTTCCCGATCCTCGACGCCCTGTCGACGCTGGCGGCGATCGCCGCGCGGACCCATCGGATCAAGCTCGGGACCGGGGTCCTGGTCCTACCGCTCAGGAATCCGCTCATCGCCGCCAAGGCGCTGGCGAGCATCGACCAGCTCTCGAAAGGACGGCTCCTGGTCGGGGTCGCGGCCGGCTGGTACGCCCGCGAGTTCGACGCCGTGGGAATCCCCTTCAAGCAGCGCGGGCGAATCATGGACCGCAACCTCGACCTGCTGCTGCGCCTGTGGACCGAAGCGCAGGTGACGGAGCGGGTCGACGAGCTGAACCTGCGCGAGGCGGTGATGGAGCCTCGACCCTACCAGCGGCCCCACCCGCCGATCCTGATCGGCGGCTACGTCGACGCCGTCTTTCGGCGGGTCGCCCGCGTCGGCGACGGCTGGCTGACCTACTTCTACACCCCGGAGAGCTTTCAGACCGCCTGGAGCAAGATCCTGGGGTACGCCGAGGAGCACGGGCGCGACCCGTCGACGCTCCGGGCGACCAACCAGCTCGCGATCTACGTCGGCACGTCCAGGGACGCGGTGGCCGAGCCGATGCGCCACTGGCTGACGACCGAGTGGGACATCGCCGGCTGGAGCGAGTCGACGATCGACTCGGCGATCATCGGCTCGCCCGCCGAGTGCGCCGAGCAGCTCCGCCCCCATCTCGCCTCAGGCGTCCACCGGATCATCTTCATCCCCTACCGCTACCAGCCCGAGCAGGTCGAGCTGATTGCCAGCGAGGTGCTCCCGCGTCTCGCTGCCGGCTCTGGCGATCCTCCAGGGTCCGAGCGTTCCGCCTGATATCCTCATCCACGCGCTCGGGATGCATCCTGTACCAGTCCAGAGCGTAGCGGATCTCTTCGCGCGTCAACCGCGGGAAGGCATCCATGGTCTGCGCGAAGTCGCCGAGCTGCCCGTAGACGGTGACGACGGAACGGACCGGGATCCTCGTGTCCCCGACGCACGGGTAACCTCCGCACACCCCCTCGGTCTCACTCACGAAGAGTGTCCTGGTCATTCGATTCCTCGGCGCTGGGATGCGCACCTCGCATCCAACAGACCCTACCGTCAGACGGACGTCAACCGAGGCGAGCGACTCCCGTCCTGTCGACGTCGTCCATGCCGGCGGCCACCATTATGCTAGCGCGTCCGC
>JACCZL010000449.1 GCA_013695975.1 Chloroflexota bacterium | reverse complement strand
CGCCTACGGCGTCAATCCTGGCGTCCGGTGCAGAGGTCGGCCTTACTTTACGCTCGGTTCAGTCTCCCGCCAGATATTGTTGAGCTTCTCGGTGGTCTCCTGAACGGCGCTCTGATCGACATCGAGGCCATCGTTGCGGAGATCCCAGGCCACCACGTCGGCGATGATCTGGTTGATCCCCTCGATCGCGCTGGTGTAGTCGCGGATGTGGCGCTCGGCCAGGCTCGCGGTCGCCTGGTCCCCGAGCATGCCCGCGGTCGCGTGGAGCATCGTGTAGCCGATCGTCGCGTGGTTGACCGCGGTATAGTCGTCGCGCAGTGCCTTGGACACCGACTCCGGCCGCACCTTGTCGATCAAGCCGGCCGCGACGCCGGCGGCTGCCGCGACGGCACCCTTGATCCCACCAGTGGTCGAGCCGCCTCGGCTCTCGATATGCGCCTTGAGGGCATCGCGGTGCGACCGGGCCAGCACGTGGAGCTGGTTGACGGCCGCCGAAGCCTTCGGGTGGTCCTTGACGATGTCGAGTTGGCGGTCGAGCGCCTCCTCGATGTGGCTCTCGAGGGCGGCCATGTCCGTCACGTACACCCTGATCGTTTCGCTGCTCTTGCTTTCAGCCATCTCCTGAACCCTCCAATTGTTGCTACGCGCTATACTTCCGTGCCACGCTGCATGACCAAGAACCCCGCGTCGAGCATGAGATCCTTCGCCGCGCTCCGCCTGGCTGGGGATCGCGCTGCATGAACAAACTATCTGCACGTTCTGTGCCGCGGGGGCGGCGCTCAGCGTGGGCGAAAGCGGGGAAGGGTAATTTCCTCGGTGACGTCGTCGTAGACGATCTCGACGGGCATGCCGACTCGGACGTCCGCGGGGTCGGGGGCGACGTCGACGAGGTTGCTCAGCATCCGCGCCCCCTCTTCGAGCTCGACCAGGGCGACGACATACGGGGCGCGCGCAGCGAAGGCCCGATTCGGGTGGCGGTGGGGGATCGTGAAGGCGTGGACGACGCCGCGGCCGGAGACGGGCGTCCAGACGAGGTCGTCAGACAAGCACGATGGGCAAACCGGGCGCGGATAGTAGATGAAGCGCCCGCAGGCGGCGCAGCGCTGGAGCTGGATCGCATGGGCCCGGAGGCTGTCCCAGAAGGGACGGGTCACCGGGTCTGGGATCGGCAACGGTCCGTCGTAGGCGACCATCGCTAGGCCCTCCCGAGGATCAGGGTGCCGGTCGCGGAGAGGACGCCACCGGTCCCGTGGACGAGCGCGATCTCGGCGTCCTCGACCTGGCGCGGTCCCTGGTCGGCGTAGTCGTGGCGGAGCTGGCGGACGCCCTCGATGATCGTGAAGATCCCGAACATCCCCGGGTGGGTGTAGGAGAGCCCGCCGCCGCTGGTGTTGAGCGGGAAGTCGCCGCCCGGCGCCGTCCGCTGGCCGCTGACGAAGGCCCCACCCTCGCCCTTGGCGCAGAAGCCGAGATCCTCGAGGCTCAGGAGGACGGTGTAGGTAAATGAGTCGTAGATCTCGGCCACGTCGACGTCGACCTGGGTGAGGCCGGCCATCTCGAAGGCGCGCGGACCGGAGATACGGGCGGGACCGTGGGTCAGGTCGGGCATCTGGCTGATCATGGCGTGATCGTGCCCTTCGCCGAAGCCGAGGACCAGGATCGGGTGGGCGCGGCAGTCGCTGGCCCGCTCGGCGCTGGTCAGGACGACCGCGCCGCCAGCGTCGGTGACCAGGCAGCAGTCGAGTAAGTGGAAAGGGTAGCTGATCCAGCGTGAGCGCAGGACGTCCTCGACGGTCAGCGGGTCGCGGTACATCGCCTTCGGGTTGAGAGCGGCCCAGGCACGGGTCGCGACGGCGATCTCGGCGAGCTGCTCCGAGGTCGTCCCATACTGGGCCATGTGGCGGGTGCAGGCGAGGGCGTAGGATCCGACTGGCTGGGGCAAGCCGAACGGCTCCTCGAACTGCCCGGCCATAAGCTGAGCGCCGCTCGGCCGGGACGGCATCCCGACCCGCGAGCGGCCGCTCTGGCCGTGGGTGATCAGGGCGACGTTGCAGAGCCCGGACGCGATCGCGGCCGCGGCGTGGCCGACGTGGATCACGAACGAGGAGCCGCCGACATTGGTCCCGTCGGTATACGTCGGCTCGATCCCGAGGTACTCGCCGACCTCGGTGGTCGAGACGCCGGCCGTGAACAAGCCGTCGACATCGCGGACGCCCAAGCCGGCGTCGCGGAGGGCGTTACGGGCGGCCTCGGCGTGGAGCTGCATGGCCGATTTGTCCGGGAGCACGCCGATCTGGTCGGATTCGTCGACCCCGACGATCGCGACCTTGCCGGAGATCTCGTTCACCGTCCCTCCCCGGGCACCTGCCAGAAGCGGATGCCCTGACCGACCTCGCGCCACTCCTCAGCCGGCCGTTCGTCGAGGTCCTTACCAAAGGCCGTGCCCGGCGGGGGCGCCAGATCCTTGCCGAGCGTCTCGGGGAAGACGCGCGCCAGCTCCTCCGGGTCCCAGCGGCGATCCGCGACGACCCGGGCGACAGCCTGGGGCTGGGCGAGCAGGGTGTAGCCGTAACCGTAGGAGTGGAACGCCTGCCCGTTGACGTGCGCCGCCTGGTCGCTCGCCAGGTAGACGATCAGTGGGGCGACGTTGTCCGGGTCCTGCTCGGTCCCGCGAGCCAGCTCACTCGGCCACTTGCCGGCCTCCTCGAAGACTGCCTTGCCGCGCGGCGTCGAGTCGATCATCCGGGTGGCCCCGCTTGGCAGGACGGCGTTGGCGGTGACGCCATACCTGCCGAGGCCGTTCGCCGTCGACCAGGTCAGTCCCAGGATGCCGGCCTTGGCGGCGCCGTAGTTGGGCTGGCCGGGCGCGCCGAGGGCGGAGACCGAGGACATGCTGATGATCCGCCCACCCTGCTGCTCGCGCATCTTGATCGCGGCTGCCCGCGTACAGTTGAACGTCCCGTTCAAGTGGACCGCGATGACGGCGTTCCACTCGTCGTCGGTCATGTTGAAGATCATCCGGTCGCGGAGGATGCCGGCGACGTTGATCAGGATGTCGATCCGACCGAAGGTGTCGACGACCTGCTCGACCATCGCGTTGGCCTGGGCAGGATCGGCGACCGAGCCGTAGTTGGCCGCGGCCGCCCCGCCGGCCGAGAGGATCTCGTCGACGACCTGGTCGGCGGGCGTCTTCTCCTCGCCCTCACCGCTGAGGCTGACGCCGAGGTCGTTGACCAGGACCTTCGCGCCGGCCTCGGCCAGGGTGAGGGCAATCCCCCGCCCGATCCCCCGCCCCGACCCCGTGACCAGGGCCGCCTTACCATCCAGCATCCCCATCGTTCACCTCACGCGTGCGAGAGTATCGCCCCATCGACTCAGATTGTCTGCCCCGTCATCATATCGGCCGCCGCCCCTCGTCGGGGATCAGGGCCGACCATCCATCGAGCCGCGCGGGTAGCATGGCTCAGCGCTGGGCCGGCACGATCAGGGCGTCGACCGCGCAGGCGCCACGGCCGGCCTCGCCGACGACGAGGGGATTGACGTCGATCTCACTCACCAGGTCACCCAGGTCGAGGCAGAGGTCAGAGAAGCGCAGCAGAGTGTCGACCAGTGCATCGAGGTCAGCCGGCCCGCTGCCGCGCGTGCCGAGTAGGATCGGATAGCCACGGAGGCGCGCGAGCGCCTCGCGCGCCTCGGGCGCGGTCAACGGCGGCAGCAGGAGCTGGAGGTCTTTGAGCGTCTCGACGAAGAGGCCCCCCAGCCCGCAGGCCAGGACTGGCCCGAATTGGGAATCGCGGCTCATCCCGACGATCACCTCGGTGCCGGCGTCGACCATCTCCTGGACCAGGACACCGTAGAGCTCGGCGCTCGGCCCGGCCCGTCGCGCATTCGCCAGGACCAGCTCGAAGCCTCGGACGAGGGCGCCGTCGTCGCGGACGTCCAGCAAGAGCGCGCCGGCCTCGGTCTTGTGCAGGAGGTCAGGCGACTCGACCTTGAGCGCGACCGGGTAGCCGATCTCGCGGGCGGCAGCCAGGGCCTCCTCGGCGTTCGCGGCGAGCGCCTCGCGGGTCGTCGGGATGCCGTAGAGCCGCAGGACGGCCTTGCTCTCCCGCTCGGTAAGGGGCCGCCCGCCGGCAACGCGGACGAGGGCCCGGGCCTGGTCGCGGGGAGACCCCCTCCCGGACGCGGTAGGGGCGATTCGCGAACCGCCCCTACTCACCTCCCCGCGTTTCGGGGAACGAGAGGTGGTTCGCTCCGCCCGCCGCCGCTGAAACTCCGCATACCGGATCAGCGCGGCGATCGCCTCGAGCGCGTACTGACTGCCCTGGAGGAAGGGGACGCCGTCGAGATGGTCCATCGGGTCGGCGATCGGCACGTCCGGGCTCTGGCTGGGTTGGAAATGGCCGCCGACCAGGGCCATGACGAGGAAGAGGACGTCGGGGTAGCGGGCGACGGCTCGCTCCAGAGCCTGGCCGACCGGCGATTGGCGGTCGAGTCGGGACGGGAAGCCCCGGGCCCAGACGACGACGTCAATGTTGCCGGCCTCGGCCAGCAAGCCGAGGGCCCCGTCGGCGATCTCGGTCCGGAAGACGCCCTGGCCGGTGATGTCGAGAGGATTGCCAACGCTACCGTACTCGGGGACCACGGTGCGAAGCCTCCGCGCCGTCTCATCGGGCAGCGGCGGGAGGCTCAGGCCAGCGTCGGCGGCCAGGTCGGCCAGCAGGCCGCCGGCGCCGCCCGAGACGGAGATCGGAGCGACCCCGCCCCCACGCGGGAGCTTGCGACTATGAAAAACGGCCACCGCCTCGTGCAGCTCGTCGACGCTGTAGACGCGGGTAACGCCGAGCTTGCGGAGGACCGCGTCGACCACGGCGTCCGAGCCGACGAGCGAGCCGGTGTGGGCCAGGGCCGCTCGGCGGGCCGTCTCCGAGCGGCCGATCTTGAGCATGACGATCGGCTTCTGGCGCTCGGCCGCCAGCTCGCAGGCCTCGGCGAAGCGGGCCGGGGTCTTGAACTGCTCGGTGAAGCAGGCGATGACGCGGGTCTCCTGGTCCTCGACGCAGAAGCGGATGTAGTCGGCGGCCTCGAGAACGGCTTCGTTGCCGGTGCTGACGGCGATCGTCAGGCCGATGTTGCGAGCAAGGAGCGGGGCCAGGACGCTCGGCGCCATCATCCCGCTCTGGAGGATGGCGCCGACATGGCCGGAGACGAGCGGCTCGAAGACGGTCGGCAGGGCGACCATGCCGATCAAGGCGTTCATCAGCCCGAGGCAATTCGGTCCGCAGATGGGAACGCCGGTCCGCTCGGCCCAGGCGGCCAGCTCGGCCTGGCGACGGGCGCCGTCTTCGGCGCCAGTCTCGGAGAAGCCGCTCGAGACGATCGTCAGCGCCCCGACACCCTTCCGCTCGCACTGTTCGAGGACGCCGGGTATCAGCCGGTGCGCGACCCCGACGATCACCAGGTCGAGCGGGCCGGGGACGTCGACAACCGTGGGGTAGCACGGCACCCCGAGGACCTCGTCGTACTTCGGGTTAACCGCCGAGACGACGCCTTCGTAGCTGTAGCGCCGCAAGTTCTTGAGGATCATCGAGACGAAGCTCGGGTTGGGCGACGCCCCGACGACGGCGACCGATCGCGGCCGCAACAGCGAGTCGAGGGCCGAGAGTCGAGCGCCGAGAGTCGGAGGAGTCACTTCGTCCAACTCTCCACTCTCCACTCTCGGCGCTCGGCTCGTCACAGGTACAGCCGTCCGATCGACTCGGCCACCATCGCCGGGCGCTCGGCGCCCTCGATCTCGATCGTTTGCTGGGAGATCATCTGGTGGACGTTCGGGTCAACCTCTTCGAGGGCAACGACCCTGGTGCGGAGGCGGATGCGCTTGCCAACCCGCACCGGCGAGATGAAGCGGACCCTATTGAGCCCGTAGTTGATGGCCATCTTCGGGTGAAGATCGACCTTGACCCCGTCCCACTCGCGGCGGAGCAGCGGCAGGAGTGAGAGGGTCAGGAACCCATGCGCGACTGTCCCACCAAGCGGCGTGGCCGCGGCCCGCTCCGGGTCGACGTGGATGAACTGGTGATCGCCGGTCACGTCGGCGAAGGCATCCACCCGCTCCTGAGTGATCTCGAACCAGTCGCCGACGCCCAGCTCCTCGCCAACCAGAGCTCGCAGCTCTTCGACGGTCTCGACGGTTCGCGTCTGAGCCACCTAACCCCCCCTAGTGGAATGGCAACCGCGGTCTGATGGGTCCCGTAGGGGCGGGGCTTGTCCCCGCCCTTCTACGAGGGCGGGGAC
>JACCZL010000396.1 GCA_013695975.1 Chloroflexota bacterium | reverse complement strand
CTGCACGGGCGGGATGCGCGAAGCTCGATCCACCATGCCGGAGTCCCCTCTCGTCGTCGAGAGCGGCGCGGCGACGCGCCGCCACGGGTGCGCACCGCGAAGGGACGAGGCCCGTCGCGGGCGCGATCGGTGTCTACACTGGTCTGGCGCTGCTAGGCGTCCGCTCCTGCTCCGCTACTTCCGTGCTGGGCCGAGTTCTACGTCGAGCTCGGCCACGTCGGGGCCATGAGGAATCTGGCCATCGTCCCCGCACGGCCCACGGTGCCGGGAGCGATGGTTGAGGACGCTACCGCACAGCAGGCGGTTGGCTCGGCACTCTAGCAGCCGAGTTCGCACCTGTCAAGGCGACGACGGCGTGCGGACAGGGCCTTTTCATCAGAGACGGCCAGTCGAGAGGACGAGGAGGGCGGCGTTGGCTGGTCGAGCGGCGAAGGTGCGGAGGGCAGCAGCGATGTTGGTGGCGCCGGATCGTCGGAGGATGGCGATGACGAGGTTGCGGCAAGCGGCGAAGGTTTGAGGACCGGCACCGACCCGCATCTGGGAGCGATCCTCATCGAAGGTGACGTCGCGGACATGATGGAGTCGGTTTTCGATGCCCCAATGTCCGCGAGTGAGGGCGAGTAGCGCCTTGGCATCGGCGCGCTTGGGGTCGAGGCTGGGGACGTAGTAGCGGATGTCGACTTCGGTGGCGATGACCTGCCCGCGACGAACGAAGAGTCGATGGCGCTCGACGCAGCAGATCTGGGCGAGATGTGGCCAGGGCTTCGCATGGGTGCCCGAACTGCCGACGTAGGCGTTCTGCTCGGGGTCAGCGAGTGCCCAGAACACCCGGACCTCCCGACGACCATGCTGCACCTTCGGGGAAGCGTCGATGAACCAACTGATGCGCCCACCCCGCTCGGCGAGCTCACGCTGGAGCCAGATCGGCGGGGTGGTCACCCCCGTGGGCAGGCCGCCAGGCAGACGCTCGGCTCCCATCCAGGGGGGAAAGAGCCGCCGTGGCGTCCTTGAGCAACGCGGATTGGTTCGCATCAATCGGGAAGAGGTCGTCACCCCCAGCGGCGACGATCTGCTCCGAGACGTCGCGCTGTGTCAGCAGGGCGTCAGCCGTGACGACCCGCTGGGCGACCGGCACCTGCTTCAGCAGCGCCTTCGCAGCGGCGATCTCATGCCCCTTGCCAGCCGCACGCACCTGGCCTAGCACCGCCCCAGACGCATGCGCGTACGCCGCGACCAGCTACGTCCCCGGCACATGGCCTGGCTCGTCCGCGCGCTTGGGCTGGCTGCCCCGGAGCACCTTCCCGTCGATTGCGACCGCGTCGCGCCCCGGACTCCTCGTCGCCGTCGCTGGCGCCAGCCCGATCCGGTTCAGCCACGCTCCCAGTGCGGCCTCGAATGCCGCGACATCCAGGTGCTTGTACACGCGATGCAGCGTCGCGACACACGGGCTACGGCCTGGAGGCACCCCCAAGGCCTCCAACAGCCCGGGATCGTCGTCCAAACGTTCGCGGCCCCACTGCGCCACCGCCAACTGGCTGCGTGCCCCGCACAGCAACGCCACCACCGTCAGTTGGAGCAACGCCACCAGCGGGATCGGCTCGTGCCCCGGACGCCACCCATAAGGCCGACGTGGATCCGGCACCGTCGCCAGCGTCTCAGCCAGCGATCCCGACGCTGGTGCCTCGATCACAGGCACCGCCTTCCGCTTCTGAAACACCGCCTCCTCACTCCATCGCCCAGATGACCCCTTACAGTACCTCTCCTCCTCATCTGGTGAAAAGGCCCTGTACGTCTCAGGCGTAGTACTTGCGCGCCCAGCCGCCGCGCCAGGTGGTCGTCTTCTCCGGAATGATGCGGACCGTGTAGCGCGGGAAATCGAGCGTGCGCTCCATGTACGCGCCGCCGTCCGCCCCGCCCATGTAACGCTCGGCCATGCGGCGGGCGGTCGGCAGCCAGGGGCCGCGCGTGCTCGGCCCCTCCACGATCTCGGCACGGCCCTGGACGAGCACGCGGCGGTGGCTGCCATCCGGATCGTCGATGCAGAGGGCGACGCGCGGGTCGCGGCGGACGTGGGCGAGCCAGACGGCGCGCTCGCGGCCGATCAGGACGTAGCTCTCGGCGTCGGGCTCGTACTCGTACCAGAGCGGCGTGACGTACGGTGCGCCGTCGTCGGTGAGCGTCCCGAGCTTGCAGACCCAGGCGCCGGCCAGGAACTCGCGGAGCTCGTCGGCGGCGAGCGCCCCGCCCCCGAAGCGCTCCATGGCGTCCGGCGGCCCCACGGCGTCCGGCGGTGTGCTGCTTTCGGTCATCGTCCCCTCCAGCCACAGCGAGCAGCCACAGCGGGCACTCCACGTACGCGTGCGTGAAGCATACGTGAACCCGGCCCGCGCAGGCCTATCAACGGATCCCCGACGCGCGACGGCGGCTTGACGGCGGGTCGGGCGCCGTCCATAGTAGCGGCGTGGCGGTCAGATGCCGGCGACCGAGCCCGCGTCAGGGCCGCTGACGGGCGAGTCTACGCCGTCGCGGCCGATGGCGG
>JACCZL010000351.1 GCA_013695975.1 Chloroflexota bacterium | reverse complement strand
CGAAGCACCCGCTCGCGGTCGAGGCCGGGCTGGCGGCGCTGAAGCGGGGCGGCAACGCCGTCGACGCGGCGGTGACGACCGCGTTCACCCTGGGGGTGGTCGAGCCCGGCGCCAGCGGGCTCGGCGGCGGCGGGATGATGATCGTCCATCAGGCGGCAACGGGGCGGAACGTGGTCGTCGACTTCGCAATGGACGCCCCACTGGCAGCCACCGCCGACAGCTACGAGCTGGAGCGCGGGGCGGGATCGAGTCGATTCGGCTGGCGCAAGGTCAAGGACGACGCCAACGTCAGCGGCTACCGAGCGGTGGCGGTGCCGGGCCTGGTCCGCGGGCTCGCGCTTGCCCTGGAGCGGTTTGGGACCGTGTCCCTGAGCGAGGCGCTCGGCCCGGCCATCCGCTTCGCCGAGGAGGGGTTCGTCCCGGCGTGGACTACGTCGCTCCAGATCGCCGTCAGCATGCAGATCCTGAGCCAATTTCCGGCCAGCGCCGCCGTCTTCCTGCCCGGCGGGTTCCCGCCTCGGCCGGTGGACGGCAACAATCCGGGCGCTCGCCTGATCCAGCCCGATCTGGCTCGGACGCTGCGGGCGATCGCGCGGGAAGGCCCGGATGCCTTCTACCGCGGGGCCATCGCGCGGACGATCGGCGAGGCGATGCGGCAACACGGGGGCCTGGTTTCGGAGGAGGACCTGGCGACCTACCGCGCCACGCTGGTCGACGGGGGGCTGACCACAGACTATCGCGGCCATCAGGTCGTGGGGGTGCCCGGCGCTTGCGGCGCGGTGACGGCCCTCCAGAGTCTCAACATCCTCGAAGGCTTCGACCTGGCGCGATCTGGCGCCGGCACACCGGAGAGCGTACACCGGCAGGCCGAGGCGTTCCGACGCGCCTTCGCCGATCGGTATCGTTACGTCGGCGACCCGAAGCAGGCGGCAGTCCCATGGAGCGGCCTGCTGTCCAAGGCGTATGCTCGGGCGCTTCGCGATCGGATCGACCCAGAGCGGGCGGCCGCCGTGGTCGAACCGGGTGACCCGTGGGCCTTCGAGTCGGGCAGGCTCGCGTCGGAGGCTCCGGTCGCGGGCGTGTTCGGGGCGAGTGGTGACCGGTCCACCACTCACGTCTGCGCGGTGGACGGCGAGCGGAACGTCGTGAGCCTCACCCAGACCCTGGTGAACCTCTTCGGGTCCGGTGTGATCGTCCCGGGGACGGGTGTGCTGCTCAACAACGCCATGCTCTGGTTCGACCCCGAGCACGGCCGGCCCAATTCCCTGGCGCCGGGCAAGCGGGGGCTGAACAACATGACGCCCTTGCTGCTCCTGCGGGACGGCCGCCCCTTGCTGGCCGTCGGCGCGCCGGGCGGGCTGAGGATCGTCAACGCGATGGCCCAGGTGGTCGTCAACGTCGTCGACTACCGGATGGGCATCCAGGACGCCATCGCCGCGCCGCGGATCGACTGCAGCGGGCGCGACCTGCTGGTCGACGGGCGCTTTCCGGAGTCCGTCCCCCGGGCCCTGGAGGCGATGGGCCATCGGCTCCGAGTGGTCGAGGAGTCTTTCTATGGGGCCAACTTCTCGACGCCGCTTGGCATTCTGATCCACCCGGAGACCGGGCGGCTCCACGGCGGCGTCGACCCGTTCCGGCCGGCGATCGCCGCCGGTTACTGATGGGAGGTCGCTGATGCAGCGTTATCGGATCGCCCTGGTCGGCGGCGACCACATCGGTCCCGAGGTCGTCGCCGAGGGGCGGCGAGTCCTCGCCGCGTTCGAGCGGGAGGGAGTCTGCCGCTTCGAGTGGCAGGAGTACCCCTGGGGAGCAGGCCACTATCTCAGGACCGGCGCGGCGATGGACGCCGACGCCATTGACCGCTTGCGGGGCTGTGACGCGATCTACTTCGGGGCCCATGGCGACCCGGCCCGCGTTCCGGAGCACGTCACCGGTCAGGGGATGCTCCACCGCTTCCGGAAGGAGCTGGGGCTGTTCGTCAACCTGCGGCCCGCGCGGCTGCTGCCGGGCGTCGCCTCGCCGCTGCGCGAGCCGGGCGATATCGATCTCCAGATCGTGCGCGAGAACACCGAGGGTGAGTACAGCGGCATGGGCGGGCGCCTCCACGTCGGCACCCCGCTCGAGCTGGGGATGCAGGCGATCGTCGTGACCAGGGCGGGGGCCGAGCGGACGATCCGCTTCGCCTTCGAGCTGGCCCGAACCCGCCGGCGGCAGTTGACCTGCGTCACCAAGGGTTCGGCGCTCGGCCAGGTGATGGGCGTCTGGGTCGACGTCTTCGCCGAGCTGGCGGCCGAGTACCCGGACGTCCAGAGCGAGCGGGTCAACGTCGACGCGATGGCGATGTACCTGCTGGCGCGGCCGGCGGCCTACGACGTGATCGTGGCAAGCAACCTGATGGGCGACATCCTCTCGGACCTGACGGCCGGGATCGTCGGCGGGATTGGCCTGGCCGCGAGCGCGAACCTCGACCCGACCCGCCGTAACCCGAGCCTCTTCGAGCCGATCCACGGCTCGGCCCCCGACATCGCCGGCCAGGGGATCGCCAACCCGATCGCGGCGATCCGCGCCGCCGCGTTGATGCTCGACTGGCTCGGCGAGCGCGAAGCGTCGCAGCGCATTGACGCCGCCATCGCCGAGGTCCTGGCCGAAGGCACGGTCAGGACCCGTGACCTCGGCGGCACGGCGGCGACGACCAAGATGACCGACGCCGTCCTGGACAAGCTGGGCACTGTTGATTCGTGATCCACTCGGCACAGGCAGGGAGGGTGGAGGAATCGATGTAGCCGAGTTCCTGTCGAATCCGTCCGAACCGTTGCCTTCGATGATCCCGGTGGATGAGGCGTCGCGGCAGATCTCGGCGCTTCACCGAACCCACGGCGGATCGACGTTCAACGTATATTTCGGTGATCTTTCGGGTGAGCCATTGTACGCGGTTTCAGTCTACCCGGAACGCAGTAGGATCCTGAGTCAGGAGGAGCTGGATCCGGAGATTGTTCAGCATTTCATCGTCGACAATCTCGACTTGCTCGAAGATCCACGCAACAACGTCGGGACGTGGCTCAACCGGGACGATGGCGACACGTACCTTGACGTGGCGAGCACCCTGCCAAGCCGAGAGCAAGCGGTGGGGCTCGCGCGCCGGTATAATCAGATCGGGATCTTCGACTTGCGGGTCTCGGAGCTGCTCGAGATCGGCGGCACCGGCGGGCCACCCTCTGACCTGCCGCCGCTAGAGCAGCGGCTCCCTGATCGCGGTGCATCGTGAGGGCGCCGCGGGCAACACCCGCGGGGAGGTGAGCATGACCCAGCCCGAGAGCGTGGCGACGGAAGTCACCGTGGCCGGGATCGTGGCGGGCGATCCTCCCTTGCTGGCGTGGCAGAAGCGGCTGCACCGCCCGGATGGCAAGCAGAAGGTCCATGTGCAATGGACGCCGGTGCTCGATCAGGCCTTGCTGGAGCGACTCCAGCGGCAAGTGTGCGAGGGAGATCAGATCGAGATCGTCGTCGTGACCGATTGGTCCAGAGCAGGCGCCCCGACCTATCTGGCCGGCTTCTCTGTCGGTGCGATGACGGCGCGAACCACGGGGTAGGGCCGCGCCGGCGGGGCTGTGGAGAGATAATGTTCCGCCCCCGCGCGGCCGGCGGCCTCGCCGACTGAGTGCCCCACGGTGGGCCGACCGCTGACTCGCGACCGCTGGCGTAGCGGCTGCCCGGGTCAGGCCGGAGAGCAGGGTTTTGTCTGGCTCTAAGAGCTCGTGATTTGACCAGGCCCGATTTTGTTGCTTGCTTCTGTGGCTGCCACGGCGTACGATAGCGCGGACTGGCAAGGGAAAGGGAGAAAAGATGGCGGCATGGTGGCCCGCGACGAACGGCTTGGTGACCACGGTACTGCTGCTCGGACTTCTGACGAGCGTCGGCGGGGGACCGACGGGAGTGAGCGCGCAGGGCCGCTGCGGGACGGTGGTGGCCAGTGGGTTGGTCAACCCGCGGTTTCTGGCAGTCGCTGAGGACGGGACCGTGTATGTGTCTGAGGCCGGCTCGGGTGGCGCGGAGGTGCTGCCTGCCGGACCGGACGACGACGATGAGCCCGGAACGCGCGGCCTGACGGGGCAGGTGACGCGGATTGGCCCCGGGGGGATCAAGACGGTCGTCGCCGGCGGCTTGCCCTCGTATGAAGCCGATGGCTTCGCGGGCCCGGCCGGTCTCGTCGCCGCGGGTGGGATGCTGTGGCTGGCGGTCGGGGGGCCGGCGGACGCGACCTCGCGCGTGGCGCCGCTGTCTCACGAGGGCTCGGTGGTGCGGATCGACCCGCGGACCGGCGCCGTCTCGAAGGTGGCCGATCTACTCGCCTACGAAAAGGCCAACAACCCCGACCCCTACCAGGTCGAGTCCAATCTGTACGGCCTGGCGCTCGGCGCCGACGGCAACCTGTACGTGGCCGATGCCGCCGGCAACGCGCTGTACCGGGTCGACCCGCGCACCGGGCAGGTCAGTCTGGTGGCAGTCATCCCCGGCCTGCCGATCTCTCGTGAGGAGCTCCCAGTGGGCATCATCGGCCCGGATGAGCCGCTCGCCAACCCAGACCGCGCCGACCGGCCGGAGATGGATCCGGTCCCGACTGCTGTCGCGGTCGGGCCCGATGGCAGCATCTACCTCGGCTTGCTCACGGGCTTTCCCTTCCCACCGGGCCGAGCGAAAGTGCTGCGCGTGACGCCGCGTGGCGAGCTCAGCGATACGGCGACTGGGCTGACAATGGTCGTCTCGATGGCCTTCGGCCCGGACGGGATGCTCTACGTCTCGCAACTCACGGCCGGTATCGAGTTCACTGGACCTGATGACCCACCCAGCATCAAGCCGGGCAGCGTGGTGCGCGTGCTGCCGAACGGGACCACCCAGGTCGTGGCCGACGGCCTGAACCTGCCGAACGGCATCGCCTTCGACCGAGCCGGCAACCTCTATGTCGCGGTCAACAGCACCTCTCCTCCCGGTGCTCCTCCGCCGGCCACGCCCGAGGGTCAGGTGCTACGCTGCGACGGGGTGGCGGCGCCGCCGCGAGCGCCGGCGCAGGTGCCTGCCAGGTAGGGCTGGTGTTGCCCCGGGGTTGTGGTTCGTTCACGCACTCATGCCGTGATGGCGGTCTCAACGGGTCACTGCACCACCTGCGCCCAAGCTACCCCTGCGTGACCAGCGTCAGGGCCCGTCAGCTGGCTTCGTCGCCGCGCCGCGTACATCGACGTGGACGACATACGACCGCTCATCGTCGCAGAACTAGGTCGAAACAGATGAGAGAAGTCGTCTCACGGTGTCCGCGAGGGCCTCGGTCAGGTGCCGACGTAGGCCGCGAGGTGCTCGCCGGTGAGGGTGGTACGGGCGGCGACGAGGTCGGCGGGTGTGCCCCCGAAGACGATCCGGCCGCCGTCGTGGCCGGCGCCGGGGCCGAGGTCGATGATCAAGTCGGCGTGCGCCATGACCGCCTGGTGGTGCTCGATGACGATGACCGACTTGCCGGAGTCGACGAGCCGGTCGAGC
>JACCZL010000319.1 GCA_013695975.1 Chloroflexota bacterium | reverse complement strand
GGTAGTGCTCGAGCGGCTCGAGCGCGGAGACAGGCCGCGCGGCGAGCAGCCAGGCGACCGGCAGGTCGGCGAGGCGGGCGATGCAGTAGTGCACGAGCTCCCGTGTCGCGGCGTCCGAGAAGTGGAGGTCGTCGAGCACCAGCAGGAGGGAACGACCGGAGGCGACCCCCTCGATCGTCCGCACGGCGGCCGTGAAGAGCTCCGCGCCACCGGGCGAGGAATCGGAGACCACGATGTCCGTCTCCCCCGTCCGCCGCAGGGAGCGGAGCAGCTCAAGCACCGGGTCGAAGGGCAGCGGGGTGCTGAGCGGCAGGCAGGCGGCCCTCGCCACCACGAGGTCGCGCTCGGCCGCAGCTCCGGCCAGCTCGGCCAGCAGCCGGCTCTTCCCGACTCCCGGCTCTCCGAGAACGAGCAGAGCGCCTCCGCGACCCGCGGCGAGCGCGTCGAGTAGATCACGTCCGCGCTCGAGCTCCGCCTCCCGCCCGACGAAGGGCGCGCGAGTTCCCTGGGCGCCCTCGGGGCGCGCCAAGGCCGCCTGGGTGGTGCGGGGTTTTCCTCATGAAGCCGCAGTCGAAGCTGGTTGCCTCCTCGTACGGATTGTCGCCTGTGTTCGGCGGCTTTTCCAGCCGTGAAGGAACCGGGAGGTAGTCTGATGGACTACTAGTTAGTAGTCCACTGGGCGCTAGAACGGTAGTCTGTGGGGCGCCTTGATCACCGATACCAATCCGTTCATCTACTCTCGGCCGCTTTCGCCCGAGGACATCATCAACCGGGACGACGAGACCCAGAAGCTTCTGAAGAACGTCGTCGGCGGCCACTTCGTCAGGCTCTACGCGCCGCGCAAGTACGGGAAGACCAGCCTCCTGCAGCGAGCGCTTCGCGACGGCGAGGTTCACGAGGGACTGGTTCCCATCCTCGTCGACCTCTATCGCGTCTCCTCGATCGCCGATGTGACGGTTCGTCTCGAGCGAGCGTACTCCAGACACCTCAGAGGCCCCATTCGCGGAAGGGTGGAAGAATTTCTCCAGAGGACGGGGATCGGGCTCTCACTTGGTGCCTTCGGCATCAGCGCGAAACTTCAGCTCGACCCCAGGGTCGATCCGCTGCCGGCCCTGCACGCCCTGCTCGATCTACCGCTTCGCCTCGAGGAAAGCGGCGGCCAGCGCGCCTTCATCGCGTTCGATGAGTTTCAGGACGTCGACAAGGTTCCCGACCTCGACGGGCTTCTTCGCAGTCACATCCAGTACCAGGGCGAGGTCGCCTCGTATGTCTTCGCCGGATCGGAACCCGGCCTGATGAAGCAGCTCTTCGAGAACAAGGATCGGCCGCTGTACGGGTCGGCCGTACCGATGCGCCTGCAGAGGCTGGCGAACGAGGACATCGCCCGCTACGCGATCGAGCGGTTCAGGCAGACCGAGCGCGGGATCGGGGAGGCGCTGAACCCGCTCCTCTCCGTGGGGCAGGGACATCCGCAGCGGGTGATGTTGCTCGCGCATCGCCTCTGGGAGGAAGTCGCCAAGGGCGAAACGGCGACGCTGAATCATTGGGACGCTGCGTTCGCCGCAGCGCTCAGCGAGCTGAATGCCGAGTTCGACGCACAGTGGCGGGGCCTCGACACGTCCGAGCAGAAGACGGTGCGGGCAATCATTGCGGGGGACGGCTCACCGTACAAGGGCGACGTGCTCCGGCGGCTTGCGTTGACGAAGGACATGGTGAGAAAGGCCCTCCCGCGGCTGGCCGCCACTGCGGAGATCGAGCCGGTCGACGGCAAGCACGTCGTCGTCGACCCGCTCTTTGCCGAGTGGGTCGAGCGCATCAACAGCGACTAGCGAGCCGGCGGCGCGGGTGGCGAGAAGTCACCGAACCGCCTACGGGCTCGGCGGAACGGTGGCGGCGCTCGGCGATGTCGTGTACGAATCGGGCACGGCCAGCGAGTTCGCCGCCTGCTACGACCCTTCGTCGGGCGGCACAGAGATCGCACGCGGCCTTCGGTCGGCAACCCCGAGTACCAGACCCGGCGCCTCGGGCTACTTCGGCCACTTCGGGGC
>JACCZL010000261.1 GCA_013695975.1 Chloroflexota bacterium | reverse complement strand
ACCTACACCATCACGTTTGACACCGCCACGGCCGAGTGGTCCGCCGGCACGATCACCCTGAAGGTCAGCGGTGGTGCGACCGCGCCGGCCTGGTGGGCCCCGAACGCCAGCTTCTCGGCGCAGCAGAGCCTGGCGCTGACGTTCGACAAGGGCGCTGAGGCGCTCGCGGTCGTCCCCAGCGGCGAGCCGGGCGTGACGGTCGACGTCAACGGGCCGTTCAGCGCCTTCGTGGAGGGCAAGGCGGAGGCCAAAGCGAAGGCCACCGTCGTCGAGCAGCGCGACGCGGCCCTCCAGCAGGTCCAGCCGACGCTCCAGGGCGTCCTCGGGCAGAAGCAGAAACTGATCGACCTGCTCAGGACCGTCGACCCCGCGGCCGACGCGCAGTTCCAATCAGCGGACTTCAGCCAGGACGGGATGGTGTTACGGGGAGGGGTGAGCTTGCCGATCGGCGGGTCGATGCAAGCCACGTTCGAAGAGCTGCCAGGCGGCGGCTACACGGCGTTCGAGAGCTGGCTGCCCGGCGGCCGGATCACTGGCTACCGCTGGAACTGGTACTGGGTGATGCCCGGCGAGACCTACGTGTTCACTGGCAACGCGCAGGTCGACAAGCACGAGCAGTTCCACGCTGATCGCTTCATCGTCGTGGACCCCGGCGTCGGACCGGATGCCGTGGTCGGAAAGGGTGGGCCGAGCGGCCCGAGCGGCGAGGTAGCCAGCGGCGGGACGGTCTTCGGATCGATCGAGCCGCTCGGCGACCTGGACATCGGGCAGGCGGACTTCGGATCAATCCCTCCGGACTGGAGCGTCGGGGTCTTCGCGCTCTTCGCGCTCTTCGGCCAGTTCTGTCTGACGGTGGAGGGCGAGATCATGGGAGTCAGCGTCGCCGCGGAGGTCCCCGTGGTGGAGTCGCTAGACTGCACCTACTCGGCCCCACAGCCGCCACTGCCGCCCAAGCAGACCAAGCCCGATGACCGTCCGCCGCATGGCTGCTGGATCGAGGAATGGCTGTCAGATCCGCCGCCGTTCGAGGTAAACCCCGCCGAGTGGGTGCGTGCCGAGATCGGGACGGAGCCGGGGCCGGGACCGGCGGCCGAAAGCTACAACGTGCTCGGCGACGCGGTTGGCCCGCGCGATCGTCTGCATCAAGGTGTGGTTCCGCATCAGCTTGTCCAGGTAGATGGTCGAACAGCTTGGCACGTCGAAGCCGGTCATCCACATCGCACAGACAAAGACCAGCGCAAACGGGTCGTCGGGGTGCTTGAACCGCTGGTCCAGATCCTCGGTCAGCATCCGCTTGCGGTGGGGCACGATGTCGAGCCCCTTGACCCGCATCTCCTCGACCTCGTTCTGCGACTGCGAGACCACCACGGCCATGTCGAGGCGATCCATGTACTTGACCAAGTCTTGCAGCTCGGAACGCCGCGGGCCGTCCACGGCCCGGCCGTCCTCACCCTCCAGCGCCAGCCGCCGAAGGAGCTCGCTCCGGTAGAGCACCCAGTGCTTGCGGACCTTGTCGTACATTCGGATCGCCGTGGCCTTATCGATGCAGACGACCATCGCCCTGCCACGGTGACCGCGCTCCATGAAGTGGCGGACCAGGTCCTCGGCGACGGTCTCCAGGCGATCCTCGCGCGTAGTCAGGTGATACTCCCGCGCGAACTCTCGCTCGAGCTTCTCTTCCTGCTCATCGTCCAGTTGGGCCGCCTCAAGTAGCGCCTATATGTCCTCGTTCAGGTCAGGGTTCGTGAGCTGGAGCTCCGGAATCCGATTTTCGTAGTAGAGCGGGACGGTCGCGCCGTCGTCGACTGACTGCTTGAAGTTGTAGACGCTGACGTAGTCGCCGAAGACCTCCCGCGTCTTCTCCTCGCCCACCATCAGCGGCGTCCCGGTGAAGCCGATGAACGCGGCGTTCGGCAGCGCCACCCGCATGTTCATCGCGAACGTGTCGTACTGGCTTCGGTGGGCCTCGTCGGTGATCACGATCACATCCGAGCGGTCGGACAGCGTCGGGAAGACGTCGCCCCGCTCCGTCCGAAACTTCTGGATCAGGGTGAACACGTAGCGGTGGTCCGCTCGCAGCAGGCGTCGCAGCTCCTCGCCGCTCGTCGCTCGTGCCCGCTTGTCGGTCACGACGCCGACATCCGCGAAGTTCTTGGCGATCTGGTCGTCCAGCTCCTGGCGTTCGGTCACGATGATAAAGGTCCAGTTGCCAGGCAGCTTCCGCGGGACCTTCTGAGCGAAGAAGATCATCGAGACGGTAAGCGTTCAGGTCAGCCCGTCGGCGGGCTGGTGGCGTGGGCAGCCTGAGCCCGGCTCGGAGCGTGGTCAGGTCGTGGGGAGCGGGACGAGCGAGGGCGGTGGCAAGCCGAGGCGGGCAGCCGTGATGGCCGCGACCAGGAAGTTCAGGAGCCCTCGGCGCTGC
>JACCZL010000255.1 GCA_013695975.1 Chloroflexota bacterium | reverse complement strand
CTGACTCCCGCTTCCTTCCAAGCTCGCCAGCGCCTCGGCGGCAGCCGTCTGCTGGGCGAGCTGCTTGCTCGGCCCCTGCGCGATCGCCTCGACACCTCCACCAGCGCTGACCCGGACCGTAAAGATGGGACTGTGCCCGAGTCCACGCACGTCGAGCACCTGATACACCGGCGTCACCCCGTAGCGTGCCTGGCTGGCCTGCTGGAGCCGCGACTTGGCATCCAGGATCGGACGATCCGTCCAGCCGGCCATCTCGCGCGCCGCGAAGCGCTGCACCAGCGTCCGCGCCGCCCGAAATCCGCGGTCGACGTAGACGGCCCCAACGACCGCTTCGAATGCGCTGGCGAGCAGCGGATCGCGCTCGCGGCTCGGGCCTCGGCCCTCACCGCGGCCGATCTGGACGAACGCTCCAAGCTCGAGCGTCCGTGCCCACGCAGCCAGAGTCGAAGCGCGCACCAGCGCCGACCGAAGCAGCGTCAGCCCGCCCTCGTCTCGGTCCGGAAAGCGACGATACAGCAGCTCCGAGACGGCTCCGCCAAGCACGGAGTCGCCAAGAAACTCGAGGCGTTCGTTCGACTCGAGGCCAGACAGACCCAGATCGTTCGTTAGCGACTTATGGATCAGCGCCTGCCGCAGCAACGTTCGATCACGGAAGGCCACTCCGATCCTCTGCTCCAGCTCGTCTAGATCGGCCTCATCGCTCCGCGTGAGCAGATCGTCGGTCATTCAGCGCTAATGCCCGTAAAGCGGAATCGATCGAGCCGCATCGACGGCGCCAACGCGCCACCGCCCCAGCTCTCGATCAGCGCGGCCTCCCGGCCGATCGCCCCTAGCTCGCTCCACGCCTCGGTGATGCTCTGGGTGAAGCGCAGGTTCTTGACCGGCCGCGTCAGCTCACCCTGCTCGATCAGAAACGTCCCGTCGCGGGTCATGCCAGTCAGGATGGCGCGATCGGACTGGAGGACGTTGACGTAGTGGAAGCGAGTCACCCAGAGCCCACGCTCGACACCTCGCGCCAGCTCCTCCTTCGGGGTGTCGCCCGTCGCCATCGCCAGGTGGAGCGGGAACGGACCGAACGTGTTCGGCGCCGGCAACGCATGCCCGGTCGAGCGTCGGCCGTCCCGCGCAGCGGTCAGCGAGTCGTAAACGACTCCAGTCGCCACACCGCGGTCGATCAGTGCTACGCGCTGCTTTGGGACACCTTCGTAGTCAAAGGCCGTCGGCAATCCCCGGGCATCGCGGCCATCGTCCCAGATCGAGATCCGTTCGTCGACGATCCGCTCTCCCAGCTTCCCGCGCATGAACCCCCAGCCCTCCTGATTGGCGAGGGCGCCGAACCCCATATACGCCACGTACTGAAGCAGCTCCCCGACCGCGTACTCCTCGAGAACGACCGGGTACTCGCCCGGCTCGACGGCCACGGCGCCGCGGCTCCGGAGCGCCTTGTCGACCGCCTCGCGGCCCGCCCCCTCGGCGTCGATCGCGTCGACGCTGAGCGCCGTGCGCTCGGCGTAGCCGGAGCTACCGTCGTCCATCACCACGGTCAGCAGGTTCGCTCGGCTCGAACGGTCGTGCGCAAAGACGCCCTGCGAGTTGGCGACGCCGAGCTCACCGGCCTCGGTCGTGAATGCCCCGGACGCCGTCAGCCGCCGCTCGACAGCCAGATCGCAGATCGTCTTGACCATCAGCGCCCTGCGGTCGGGGGAGCACGCCTCAGTCTCCGCTCTGTAGCCGTCGACTGACTCGAAGGGCGCCGCCTCTGGCAGCCCCGGAAAGTCGGGGTCCTCCGGCTGACGGCGCGCGACCTCGGCAGCTCGCGCGACGACCCGCTCGAGTCCGTCAGCCGAGAGGTCGTTCGTCTTCGCCACGCCGACCCGCCGCCCGATCGCGGCGCGCACGCTGACCTCAGCATCGCGCTCGACCACGTTCTGGTGGATCGCTGACCCCGCGAAGCGAGTCAGGGCCGAGTCCGTCGACACCAGCACCACCTCCGTCTGGTCGGCGGACGAGCGTCTCAGCACCTGCTCGGCCAGCGCCCTGAATCCGTCAGGCCCTAGCATCCCCTCACCCCTCGGTAGGAACGCACGCCGTGCGCCCAGCTTCGCAGCCAGCGAACCCCGGGCGCACGGCGTGCGCCCCTACAGGATGCCAACTTGCACATTCCTAAACCGAGCCGCCGCCGCGCCGTGCCCGACGTGGGCCGTCTGGGACGGCTGGCCCTTGCCACAGTTGGCCGTCCCCCACACCTCCCATTCGCGACAAACGGCGTCGCACGAGCCCCAGAACTGGGGCGTGATGCCGGTGTAGGTCGGGTTCTTGAGCATCGCCCCGAGTTTGCCTTTCTGGATCTCCCAGCCGATCTCCGTACCGAACTGGAAGTTCAGCCGCCGATCGTCGATGCTCCAGCTTTTGTTGGTCTGGAGGTAGATCCCGCGCTCGGTGTCAGCTAGCAGGTCCTCGAAAGCCCAGGTGCCGGCCTCGAGATTGACGTTGGTCATCCGAATCAACGGAATGCGGTTCCAGCCGTCCGCCCGCATCGTCCCGTTACTCGGCCGCGCCAGTCGCGCGGCGGTCTCCCGCGAGGTCAGGTAATCCTTGAAGATCCCACGCTCGACGATCGTCGTCCGCTGGGCCGGCACGCCCTCGTCATCCC
>JACCZL010000241.1 GCA_013695975.1 Chloroflexota bacterium | reverse complement strand
GATCCGCACCAGGATGTCCTCAGGGCCGGCCTTGGCATACTCGACGACGCCGTCGAAGTAACGATCCTCGGCGAAGATCCCGCTGTCGATCAGCTCGTTCTCCGGCTCCTGCTTGCCGCGGCGCCGGTTTGTCTCGACCAGGTCGGCGTAGGGGAACGCCCGCTGGGGATACTTGTAGAGCATCTTCATGTAGGAGTGTGTCGGCGTGCAGTCGAGGTAGTAGTAGTACTCCTTGACGTCCTCACCGTGGTTCCCCTCCGGGCCGGTCAGGCCGAACAGCCGCTCCTTGAGGATCGGGTCGACCCCGTTCCAGAGGGCGAGGGCAAAGCACAGCCGTTGCTGGTCGTCGGAGATGCCGGCGATGCCGTCCTCGCCCCAGCGGTAGGCCCGCGAGCGAGCGTGGTCGTGCGGGAAGTAGTCCCAGGCGGTCCCAGAGGCGCTGTAGTCCTCGCGGACTGTCCCCCACTGGCGGTCGCTGAGGTAGGGGCCCCAGCGCTTCCAGCGCGCCCGGCCGTCGCGGCTCTCCGCCAGCCGCCGATGCTCGGCGGTTTCGTCCATGTGCGTCATCTGATTCTCCGGTCCGGGTTGGTGGTCGTAGGGGCGGGGACAAGCCCCGCCCCTACGAGTGCAGCTCTGCTCCGTCCCTACCTCTCCGCGATCTCGCAGTACGCCTTGAAATCGTAACCGGGCGGCGGCGCGCCGTATTCGGCCGCGATGATCTCCTTGTCCGTGCCGTCGACGCCGCGGGACAGGAACTTGACCAGCACGCCGCGGCCGTTCGGCACCTCATCCAGGGACGGCATCGGCAGCTCGGCCAGGTGCGAGCTGTTCGGCTTACCGGGGAAGACTGCGATGGCCTTCATCGGGAGCTCCTCCAAGCGGGTTCGCGGCCCCTCTCCAAGCGGGCGAGGGGACAGGACTAGGCCGCCACTCGCGGCCCGGCCCCGACGCTCCCTTTCCGCCGCGAGATCTTCCGGATGAGCAGCGAAGAGGGTGTCCATGGATATCTCCTCCCTACGGTGTTCCGACCAAACAGTCTCGGTTAGCATCCGTTCGTTACAGCGCGACGAGCTCAACGTTCAACGGGCGGTGAGCGCGAACGCTGAACCGACCGTGGAGACGGACGGCTGCTCGGCTCGCTCGACGAGGGCATAGATCCGGAGCAGCTCGGCGACCGACCAGGCCTGGGCCACGCAGCCGCGGGGCGTGTGGGGGGCGTCGCCATCGAAGATCTCCGAGACGCTGCCGAGGCAGGCATCCTGTTCAAGGTGCCGCGGCAGCGGCTGGAGCAGGTCGCGCACCTCGGTCAGCGTCTCGGGCGTGGGACCGTGCACGTTCAGCAGCGCGTCGACGTAGGCCCCGAGCAGCCATGGCCAGACCGTCCCCTGGTGGTAGACGGCGTCGCGATGGTAAGCGTCCCCGACGTAGCGGCCGGTGTAGGCCGGGTGGCCGGGCGCCAGCGTGCGCAACCCGTACGGGGTCAGCAGGTGGTCGCGGACCACCGCCAGCACGGCCGCCTCCTGCTTCCAGCGGAAGGCACGGTGCGGCAGGCTCAGGGCGAAGAGCTGATTCGGGCGCAGGCTGGCGTCGCCGATGCCGTCCGGCCCGATCACGTCGTAGAGGTAGCCCTGCGTGGGACTCCAGAAGCGCTGCATCCCGCGGCGGGCCTGCTCGGCCAGGTCGCGGTAGCGGGCCGGGCTCTGGCCGAACCGTTCGGCCAGCTCGGCCATCACCTCGAGCGCGTTGAGCCAGAGGGCGTTGATCTCGACGGGCTTGCCAACCCGCGGGGTGACCACCCAATCGCCGATCTTGGCGTCCATCCAGGTGAGCTGGACGCCCGGCTCGCCGGCCAGCAGCAGACCGTCCGCCGGGTCGAGCTTGATTCGGTGGCGGGTCCCGCGGACATGCCAATCGATGACCTCGGCCAGGAGCGGGAACTGCTCGCGGGCCAGGTCGTCGTCGCCACTCGCTCGGCGGTAGGCCTCGAGGGCCTGGAACCACCAGAGGGTCGCGTCGACGGTGTTGTACTCCGGCGCCTCGCCGCCATCGGGGAAGCGGTTCGGGAGCATCCCGCGGTCGACGTACCGCGCGAACGTGCGAAGGACCTCGGCGGCGACGTCGAAGCGGCGGGTGGCCAAGGTCAGGCCCGGCAGCGCGATCATCGTGTCGCGGCCCCAGTCGCCGAACCAGTGGTAGCCGGCGATGACGGTCGCGCCGGCGGTCGACTCGCGACGGACAAGGAACTGGTCGGCGGCGGCGACGAGCGCCAACGCCTCAGCCGACTCCGGCAGGCCGGCCTGGACGACCAGCCGGCGACGGCGACGCTCGTACTCCTCGGCCAGGTCGTCCGCCGTCGGCGCAGGGCCCGAGGGCCCCGCCCCAACGCTCGCGACCACGTCCAGACGGTCGCCTGCCTGGAGCCGCGCCGTCAGGATGCCCACGCAATAGGCATCCTCGATGGACGGCAGGCCACGAGCCTCCTCCTCCGGGTAGCGGTAGCCCCAGTACCAGTCGCCGGCGGAGCGGTACTCGGCTCCCTCGCTCCAGGCCAGGTGCCAGGGGGTTGCGCCGTCCCAGGCAGCCACCTGCAGACCGCTCCCGTCCGCCAGGAGATCCTGGCGGAATTGCCAGTCCGGGTGGCCATGAGTGTCGCCGTGGAAGTCGCGGTGGTTGGCCAGCAGCTTGAGCTCGAGGCGGACCGGCGGCCCACCCTCCAGGCGATAGCCAATCGCCACGGCGTTACGGCCGGGCAGGCAGGCGACGCGCTTGACGAGCCGCCCCAGTCCAACGCGGTACTCCCAGGTCGGGATCGGCGCGGCTTGGAAGCGAGCAAGGTGATGGTAGCCAGCCGGCGCGGTCGCGCCCGAGCTCCAGAAGCTGGTTGCGAGGTCGTAGACGTCGCCGCCGACCGTCACCGTCTCGTCGATGCGTGAGAGCAGGACGGTCCGCCGTCCGGGCGGCTCGAGCGCGGCGACCAGCAGCCCGTGGTAGCGGCGGGTGTTCGCCCCAACGACGGTCCCGCTGGCGTAGCCGCCGAGCCCATTCGTCGTGAGCCATTCGCGGGTATCGGGCATGTCCATGGAGCCTCCTATGGTGAGCCGTCGGCTATCGGCGGTCCCAACCTCATCATGTCTCCCGCCCGGCTGGTGATGAAGGGGCCGGGGCGAGCGGCACGCCATTGTGCCGTTCGCCCGGCTGGTGCGAGTGCGCCGGATCGTCCTCCGGTCCCCGCTGGTCGAGCTCGTCTTGCAGCAGTCGGCCCGTCCCGAGCTGGACGGTGTCGGGGGGGAAGAGGAGGTCCAGCGTCCAGTCGATCGCGACCCGGATCCGGCGTTCGATGCTCGGCAGCTTGATCCAGTAGACGGTCCGCCACATCCAGAAGGCCGGGAAGCCGGAGAACCGGCGGCCCTTGATCTCGGCGACGGCCGTGCGGTGGCCGAGGACGGCCAGAGCGCCGGGGCTGGAGAACTTGAAGGGGTGCTTCTCGCCGACGCCGAGGGAGGCGGCGACGTTGTTCGCGGCGATCCTGGCCTCGCGGATCGCGTGCTGCGCCGTGGGCGGGCAGGGCTTGCCGGTGTCCGGGTCCGGCACGGTCGCGCAGTCGCCGAGGGCGAAGACACCGGGCCACTCGGGGACCTCGAGGTACGGATCGACGACGACGGCGCCCCGTGGGTCGAGCCCGCGGGCAATACCGTGCAGGGCCGGACTGGGCGAGGTGCCGGCCGTCCAGACGAGGGTATGGGCGACGATCTGCTCGCCGCCGTCGAGGGTGACCGAGTGCCGGGTGGCCGCCTGGACCTTGGTCGACAGCCGCACGTCGACCCCGCGGCTGGTCAGGTTCGCGCGGGCGTACTCGGCCAGCTCCGGGCCGACCTCGGGCAGCAGCCGCGGCCCCGGGTGGACCAGGATCAGGCGGACCTCGTCCGCCGCGATCGTCGGGTAGAAGCGGAGCGCCCGGTCGATGAAGTCCTCGAGCGCGCCGCACAGCTCGGCGCCGGAGAAGCCACCGCCGGCGATGACGAAGGTCAGCATGCAGGCTCGCTCGGCGGGATCCTCGACCAGGGCAGCCTGCTCGAGGACGTCGAGGACGTGATCGCGGATTGCCTGGGCGTCGGCCATCGTCTTCAGCCCGAAGGCGTGCTCGGCGACCCCCGGCAGTTCGCGGT
>JACCZL010000216.1 GCA_013695975.1 Chloroflexota bacterium | reverse complement strand
GCCCAGCCGTCGCGGCGCGGGTCCGAGCCGGCCATGAGCATGCCCGTCTCTGAATCGCGGCGGATGATCTCGATCGAGCAGGGACCGCCGAGGTCGCCGAGCATGACGATGGGATGGCCACGGTCGGCCAGCTCCTGGCGGACCTCGGGCGCGAAGCGGGCTTCGAGCTGGAGCGCCTCCGGGCACTCGTGCGGGTAGTCCGCCTCCTGGCCGGGCTCGAAGCTCGCCCAGCGCGGGGCCTCGGCCGCCTGCTGGGGATCAAAGCCGAAGTCGATCATTGAGGTCAAGACCTGCAGGTTGACCTGAACCTGCTTGTCGCCGCCCGGCGTCCCGAAGACGCACCAGAGCTCGCCGTCCTTGAACACCATCGGCGGGTTCATCGTGTGGCGCACCCGCTTGCCCGGCTGGAGTCGATTCGGGTGGCCAGGCTCGAGGTGCCAGGGCGACATCCGGTTGTTCAGCAGGACGCCGGACTGGCCGGCGGTCACGCCCGACCCGAAGGCGCTGTTGATGCTCTGGATCGCCGACACCGCGTTGCCCTCGCCGTCGACGACGCAGAAATAGGTCGTATCACCCCCAGCCCCGACTGCTTCGCGAGTCCGGGCGGCTCGGCGCGGGTCGATCTCCCGCGCCCGGCCGGCGGCATACTCCTCGGACAGCAGCTCGTCGAGGGGCGCCTGGAAGACGCGCGGGTCGGCGCTGTACCGCTCGCGGTCTGCGAAGGCGAGCTTCTTCGCCTCGACCAGCGTGTGGACCGCGTCGGCCGACAAGGGCTCCATCGCGGCCAGGTCGAGCTGCTCGACGATCTTCAGCTCCTGGAGCAAAACCCAGCCCATCGAGTTGGGCGGCGCCTCGCGGACCGTGTAGCCGCGGTAGTCGATCTCGATCGGCGCCTGCTCCTCGGGCCAGAAGTCGGCCAGGTCATCGGCCGTGACGAGGGCACCGGCCTCACGGCAGCCCGCGGCCAGCGCCCGAGCGACGCTCCCCCGATAGAAGCTGTCGGCGCCCTCGGCGGCGAGCGCGTCCAGCGTCCGCGCCAGATCGGGCTGGACGATCGGCCTTCCGAGCGCGGGCACGTCGCCGTCTTCAAGGAAGGCGCGCGCGCTCCATCGATCGGCTCGCAGCGCCCCGAGCTTGTCGCCCGCGAAGTGGCAGTACGCCCTGGTGGCGCCGAAGCCGTCACGCGCGCAG
Source organism: Chloroflexota bacterium (assembly GCA_013695975.1). Classification (GTDB taxonomy): domain Bacteria; phylum Chloroflexota; class UBA6077; order UBA6077; family JACCZL01; genus JACCZL01. The sequence goes on along the minus strand of JACCZL010000216.1, from coordinate 1,086 downwards.
AAGATGGCCGACTCGAACAGCTCGGCCCAGGGACGCCGTCCAAAGCGGGCGTGCATCGCCCCCCAGCCGCCGACCGAGCCCGGCGTCGAGAAGCTGAGCGGCCCGTCGCTCGGGATGCCGTCGGCATAACGCTCCGGCGTCGCGGCTCGGGGCGCCGCTCCCGTCGCGTTGAAGACGACCGCCTCACCCGTCGCCCGCGTGTAGACGTGGTAAAAGCCATCGCCGCCCAACCCCGACATGAACGGCTCGACGACGCTCAGCGTCGACGCGACCGCGACGGCGGCGTCGACAGCGTTGCCGCCCGCCCGAAGCTCGAGCAGCCCCGCCTGCGTCGCCAGCGGATGGTTCGTCGCGACGGCTCCCCGCCGCCCCATGATTATCGGTCGGTACGCCCGCGCCCCTTCATACACCATGCTGCCTCTCCTTACAGGTCACGCTCATCACGACGGCGCGACCACGGGTTCCGCCTCCACATAGGTCAGGATACTGGTGGGCTCGGGGACTCGAAACCCTCCGTCCCGCAATCCCTCGAGGTGGAACTGAATCGCCTCACTGATTTCCCGCCTCACCTCGTCGACCGTATCTCCAGTTGCTATACAACCCGGCAGGTCAGGGACATAGGCGGAGTAATTGCCATTGGCCTTCTCGATGACGATTCCGTAGCGCATCACCGCTCCCGTTCCATCTGAGCCTGGTCCCAGATGCTTTTCAACGTGCCGATCGCGACATCATCGGCCGGTTCCCCAGGAACCGTCACGACATCGGGTTTGGTCGGGTGCTTGAACTGGCGATGGCTGCCCCTCATCCTGTCGAGGTACCAGCCGTCCTGTTCCAGCCTCCTGATCACGTCGCGCACTTTCACCGAGCAACCATCCGCCCTCGTCCCTCGCGGTTAGAGCTCACGCTTCGGTCGACACCAGAACAGGATACTTCGGGCGGCGCGGCCGCTGCCGTGGCCGGCCCGCGCGGAATCAGCCAGCCCCGGCCGCTTCGAGGATCGCCGCCATCTCGGCGTATCCGCGGCGCCGCGCGTGCGACAGCGGGCTCACGCCGCCGGAATCGGCCAGATTCACGTCGGCGCCAGCC
>JACCZL010000213.1 GCA_013695975.1 Chloroflexota bacterium | reverse complement strand
ATCGAGACCTCTGGCGAGGGGTTGTGCTGCGGCTACGATAGCGGCCTGCCGGTCACCGCCGAGTACCGCGCACCGTTCCGCTTTGAGGGCACGATCAAGCGGGTGGTGGTGGAGGTCGACGGCCCGGAGCAGGCCGACCACGAGGCCGAGGTCCGAGCCGCGCTGACGACGCAGTAGTCGGGGCGAACCAACCCGACCGCCATCCCGATCAGGGACGTGGCGGCGCCAAGATGATCATCCGATGCCCAAGATGATCAAGGTGATCATGCATGTGCGCACGAGCGTCTTGGGCGTCCGGTGATCAAGTTCGGGCAGCCCTGCCGCTGCCGATACCACTCGCCCGGCCGCGAGGTCTGCCTCACCCTGAGCGACGGCCACCCGCTCGTCATCAGTTTCGGGTTCGTCGTCGAGTGAGGCCGTCTCGGCCGTGTAGAACGGTTCGCCTGGCGCCATCCCAGCCAGCGCCTCCAGGATGCGCGTGGCCGTCGCCACATCGCCTTCCGGCACGGCCTCCACCAACTCGTGCAATCGCTCTTTCGTCACCACCGGCCGATCACCTGACGTGTCCTCACGCGGCTCTATCGTACCCTATCGCCTCCACGGACAGGGCCCGCGACCCGGCCGACCGCGTCCTGGTCTACAACGTCACGGCGCTCGCGTAACGCTACGCGGCCACGCAGCTCGGCCGCGCGGATGACCGCTAGGCGATCACTCCAGTTGGAGGGTGTCGAAGAGCGCTCGGACCGTCAGCTCGAAGCCCGGCAGGACGGCGTCGAGGTCGATCCGGTCCTCGCCGCGCAGGGTGGCGATGCTGCCGCCCGCTCGGAGGACGACGACCGACTCGCCGTTCGGCTCGACGACGACGACGGTCGGCACCCCATGGGCAAGGTACCGCCGCCCCTTGTCGAGCAGCTCGGCGACCGATTGCCCCGGCGAGACGATCTCGATGGCGAGCTTCCTCGGCCGGGCGTAGTCGTTGATCAGGCCCGCGAAGCCTACCTGCAGCAGTCCGTGGAGCCATTGAGGTGCCACTTTCTGGGTCACCATCCCGTCGATCAGCTCGAGGGCCGGGCTCTCCTCCGGCAGCTCGAGGAACTCTTCCAGGGTCAGCCGCCGCTGCCCGACCGTCATATCCGTCAAGCGCCCGGCTATCAAACAGAGGCTGATGTAGGTGTCGTGGTACTGAAAGTCGATCCGGCCCGCGCCCGAGATCTCGTAGTGGACCGTCCGGCTGAATCCCTCGGCGAGCGGCTTACCGAGGGAGCCCTTCAGGATGGTGGCGCTTCCCACCGCCGGAATCTGGCCGGGGCTCGTGGCGACGTGGTCGTAGAACTGCTGCGCCGCCTCCAGCCCGACCCGGTTGGGGAGCTGGTCCCAATCGTCGATGAAGCGGCGATGGACCAGCACGCGGTACCCGGGTTTGGCCGACGGCTTGCCGCCGGGTCGCCGGGCGGGCCGGTACGGTCGGTAGCTACTCGGCGCTATCCCCGGCAGCCGCGCGGTCCCCTTCGGTCGTCTGACGCCTTTCAGGGCGACGCACCTCGACGAAGTCCGCCTCCGACGCCCCACCTCGGAGGATGGCGCGGAACAGCGGATCGTCGGCCTGCTGGGCCGTGATGCGCCAGGCGCGGACCTGCTCGTCCAGCAACGCGCTCGAGCCCTCGCGGGCGCCGACGATGATCGCCTCGCGAATCTCGCGGATGAACTCGCCCAGGTCGTCCGCGTCGAACACTCGCAACCAGCTCCACTCGCCGTACTCGGGCAGGTCCGGACGGCGGGTCGCCATGACCTCGACCACGCGCTCGACCGCCAGCAGGTTCGCGGCGGCGGCGCTCACCCGCCGCAGGGCCTGCACCTCCGCCTCGGGCAGCAACAGGATGTTGGTGCCATCGAGGTCGCGCACCCGCGCTTCGCCGGCCTTGGCTTCGTCGAGGATCATTCGGTAGCGCCGCTGCAGGTCGCTCGGTAAGTACGTCATCCCGCTCACGCTCTCCCCCTCTCGACCCAAGTAATTTCCTCCGTAGGATGTTACATCACAGTCGGTGAGTGACGCCGTCGATCGCTTGACCGACCGTCCTGATCTACAATGCCATGGCGGTCGCCTATGGATTGCTCGACCTGCGGCACGGAGAACCCCGCCGCGGCCAGGTTCTGCATGGGCTGCGGGGCAGCCCTGGCCGCGGCCTGCGCCGCGTGCGGCCATGCCAACCCGCCGGTTGCCCGCTTCTGCATGGCGTGCGGCGGCCCGCTGGCGGGAGCCTCCGCACCCGTCGTCTCGAGGCGGCGCGATGAACCGCGCCCCTACGCGGAGGTCATCCCCGCCCACCTGGCCCAGAAGATCCTGGCGTCGCGGGAGGCGCTCGAAGGCGAGCGCAAGCAGGTCACCGTCCTGTTCGCCGACGTCGCGGGCTCGACCGAGCTGATCCAGGGGCTCGACCCGGAGGAGGCCCAGACCCTGCTGGACGGGGTGGTGCGGGCGATGATGGACGCGGTCCATCGCTACGAGGGGACCGTGAGCCACATCCTGGGCGACGGGATCATGGCCCTGTTCGGCGCGCCGATCGCCCACGAGGACCACGCCGTCCGGGCCTGCTACGCCGCCCTCGCTATGCAGGCGGCCGTCCGCCGCTACGCCGAGGAGGCCCGCCGGCGCCACGGCTTCCCCGTACACGTCCGAATCGGCTTGAACAGCGGCGAGGTGGTCGTCCGGGCCATCGCCAACGACCTGCGGATGGACTACTCGGCGATGGGCCAGACCGTCCACCTGGCCGCCCGCATGGAGCAGGCCGCGGCGCCCGGGAGCGCGGTGCTGACACCGGGGACGCTGGCGCTGGCCGAGGGCTACGTCCAGGTCCGCGCCCTCGGCCCGGTCCCGGTCAAGGGGATCGCGGAGCCGGTCGAGGTGTTCGAGCTCGTGGGCGCGGGCGCCACCCGGACGCGCCTGCAAGCGTCGGCCGCTCGCGGGTTGTCCCGCTTCGTCGGGCGACAGGCGGAGCTGGAGGCCATCCACAAGGCGCTGGAGGGGGCGGGCCGCGGTCACGGTCAAGTCCTGGCACTGGTCGGTGAGCCGGGCGTCGGAAAGTCGCGCCTGGTCTGGGAGATCACCCACTCGCACCGTACCCACGGCTGGACAATCTTAGAGTCTGGCTC
>JACCZL010000203.1 GCA_013695975.1 Chloroflexota bacterium | reverse complement strand
AGCTCTTCGAGGCGTTTGAGGTCGGCTTCGAGCCCGGCCAGCTCGTCGGCGTAGCGGCCGCGGTCGCCCGCTGCTAGCGCGTCCTGGGCGGTGACGAGCCGCTCGCGGATCGCTCGGGTGAGCTGGGCGACGGCGCTTTCGGTCGGGGCGCCGGCGCTGGCTGGAGTCTCGGCGAGATTCTGGCCGGTCAGCCGGGCGAGCGCCGCTGGTACTGTCGACTCCATGACGACGCGGTCGCCTGTGGCCAGAATCACCCGGCGGAGCTCGGGGATCGTCGGCCGCAGGCCACGTTGGAGATAGACGGACTCGACGTAGAGGGGAGTGGGGCCGATCGGGAGGGTGAGCAGGTTGCTGCGCATGACCAGTAGGCCGGACCGCTGCCAGAGCCCGAATTGGGCGGCGATGCTGGGGTCCTGGTCGATGCGTAGCTCGACCTGGAAGGGGCCGCTCACGAGGCGGTCGCGCGGATAGCGCTGGAGGATCAGCTCGCCGGCATGCGGGGGATCCGAGCGGGCGATCAGCAGGCCGGCGAGATTGTGCTTGTCGTTCGTCTGGCTGAAGGGGCTGAACGGCTGGGTCAGGAGGAGCTCCCCGTGTGGCTCGCCGGGCAAAGGCATCAGGACGTAATGCGGCCGCGTGCTGACTCGAGCCTCGAGCTTCTCGCGGGCGATCTGCCAGACGTCGTCGCCGTAATAGAAGGCGGTCGGGTCCTGGACATGGAAGCGCCCGAGGATGTCGGCCTGGATCGAGAACAGTTGCTGTGGGTAGCGCAGATGGGCGCGAAGCTCGGGCGCCATTGCCTCGAGCGGCTCGAGCAAGTCCGGGTAGATGCGCCGGTAGGTCGCCAGCAGCGGATCAGTTGGATCGGCCACGAAGAGGCGGACCGAGCCTTCGTAGGCGTCGACGATCGCTTTGACGCTGTTGCGGATGTAGTTGATCGGTTCGCGGTCGGGACCGGTGGGGCGACCCTCGACCGCGCTGAATGGCCGCCGATAGGCCAGGGGGTAGTCGGGGGTGGTGGTGTAGGCGTCGACGATCCAGTACAGGCGGCCGTCGGCGAGCACCAGGTACGGGTCTGGGTCGAGTTTCAGGAAGGGAGCGAGCCGGGTGACTCGCTGGGCGATCTGGCGGTGATAGAGCAGCTCGCTGCCGTCTCCGAGCGCGCTGCTGAGCAGGAGATTCGGATCGGCAAAGCGGACGGCGAAGGCCAGCTTGGTGGGCCAGTTGCCAATGCCGATACCGCGCCCTTCGTAGCGCCTGGCCAGATCCTCGTCACCCCGTGGCGGGTCGAGGTCCGACCCGCTGGCCTTGACAATCGCGTACGGGAGAGGGGCCTCGCCGTAGTAGATTTCGGGCCTTTCGACGGGCGCCTCGCCTCGCGGCGGCAGGTCTCGAATCAAGAGCCGCGGCGAGCCGTCGTCGAGCACGCCGCTGGCGGCTGCCATGGTCAGCCCGTAACCATGGGTGTACTGCAGGTGGGTGGCGACCCAGGTCCGAGACGGCACGGCGTCGGGGCGCAGCTCGCGGGCGGCGACCGTGACCGCCCGCCCACCGTTCGGACCCTCGTAGCGATCCAGGTCGACGTCGAGGAATCCGTAATACGGGCGGAATGCCTGGAGCTGATTGAGCGCGTCGCGGAGGGCCAGGTGGTCCCAGAGCGGTAGCTGGGTGAGCGTCTGCATGTCGATGCGCGGCGGCTCATCCGCGGCGGGCATGATCCGTTCTCCTACCTGTGCCAGGCCGTAGGAGTGGCGGGTCGCGGCGATCAGTCGTTCGATGTAGGGTCGCTCGAAGTCGGGCCCGTTGGGATTGACGAGGAACGCCTGGACGAGTCGCGGTGACAGCATCGCGATTGCCGTGACCACGAGATAGGCGGCCATGGCCCAGAGCGCGGGGGCTCCCTGGCGGCGCCAGCCCGCGAGGACCAGGGAGGACGCGGCGACCAGGGCGGCGACGGTCATGACCGAGTAGGCGGGCGCCTGGACCACCGCGTCGGCGTAGCCGGAGAGCGGCACGTCGGCTGCCCGAGCGCTGGTCGCAAAGACGAGGTCTGCGCGTGCGAGCTGGTGTCCGCCCGCCACCATGAGCAGCAGCCCCGCGCCAAGGGCGGCAAGGTGGAGCCATGCGCGGCGATCGAATGCCCGCGCGGTGTCCCCGAAGCTCAGCCTGAGGGCGTAGATCGTCGCGATCAGATAGGTCGCCACGACACCGGCGCCAGTCGCGAGTAGGAGCAGGGCGAGCCAGCCCACCAGGGCGCGGAGGGCGGGCATGGTGACAACGTAGAAGCCCGCGTCCCGTCCGAACAGGGGCTCGAGCGTCTGGAATGGCACGGCGTGGAGCAGTCGCAAGGCGGTCTCCCATTGGGCAGCCCCCCAGAAGCCGAACGCGGCAGCGAAGGCCAGGCCGGTGGCCGCGACCGCGGCATGGGGCCACTGGGCTCTGGGGACGTCGTCGAGCCGGGCGTTCAAACGAGCCAGAAAGACCCACAGGGCTTCGTCGTCGTTGGTCGCCGCCCTCTCCTGGCGGGCGGCGACGCGGCGAGCGATGGCGACGTTGAGCTGGAAAAGACCCAGCGAGGCGCCGCCGACGAGCCCGAAGAGGAGCGCCTGGGTGGCGAGCCGGGTCGCCAGGATCGAGCCATGCCCGAGGTGCTCGAACCAGAGCCAGTCGGTGTAGAGCTCGGCGGCGACGCGCACCAGCCCGACGA
>JACCZL010000136.1 GCA_013695975.1 Chloroflexota bacterium | reverse complement strand
AGAAGCGGGCCAGCTCGAGGTTTTCGTTGGGGGCGTGGTTGGCTTCGTCGGGGTTGGCGTAGGGGACCTTGACCAGGGGGAGGCCGAGGTCGCGGGTGAAGGCGTAGTCGGGCAGGCTCCCGCCGCTAGCCGGGTAGAGCAGCGGGCGCTCGCCGATGGCTCGCTCGACGGCCCGGGCCACGACCTGGACGTAGGGATCGCCGACCGGCGTGCGGGACGGCTCCATCGAGCCGACCTTGCGGACCTGCACGTTCGGCGCGAGCTGTCGGACGTGGCGGACCAGCTTATCGTAGACGTCGTCGGCCTGCTGGTCGACGACCAGGCGGATGTCCAGCTTGCAGACGGCCCGCGACGGGATGATCGTCTTCATGCCCGGACCGGCGTAGCCCGCGGCGAAGCCGGGGATGTTGAGGGTCGGGTGGAACATGATGCGGCGGAAGAACTCGACCGCGTCTGAGCCTTCGATCTCGGGCAGGTGGTTGGCGGGCGCGAGATCGCCGATGCCCATCTCCGCCATGTACCTTCCGATGTCGATGGGGAGCTCTTCGACGGCGGCCAGCGCCTCCGGCTCGGGCTCGCGCACGTCGTCGTAGAAGCCCTCGATCAGCACCCGGCCGTCCGGGCTGCGCAGCGTGCCGAGCAGGTGGACCAGCTCCCAGGCCGGATTCGGCAGGAGGTTGCCGACGTGGCCGGAGTGGTAGTCGCGCTTCGCGCCGCTCGCCTCCAATTCGACGAAGAGGACGCCGCGGACGCCGAGCGAGATCGTCTGCCGCCCGCTCTCATGGACCGGCCCGTCCGAGGTGTAGACCAGGTCGGCCGACAGCAGGTCGCGCTGCTCGCGGACGAAGGCGGCCATGTTCGGGCTGGTGCTCTCCTCCTCTCCTTCGAAGATGAACTTTACGTTCAACGGAGGCCGACCAGCGACGGTCCGCCAGGCGCGGTAGGCCAGCAACTGGGCCAGGAGCTGACCTTTGTTGTCGCCAGTCCCGCGACCATACAGACGGCCGTTGCGGATGGTCGGCTCGAAGGGTGGGCTCTCCCACGCCTCCAGTGGGTCGACCGGCTGGACGTCGTAGTGCCCGTAGACCAGCACCGTCGGCGCGCCCGGCACGGCTTCGCCTACCCCCACCACCATCGGCTGGCCGGGCGTCGGCAGGATCTGGGTTTCGATCCCGTCGGCCCGCATCATCGCGGCCAGGAGCTCGGCGCACTCCTTGACGCCGACGTCCTGGGCGCTGATGCTCGGCTGGCGGACCAGCGTTTTGAGCTGCTCCAGCATCTCCTCGGCGTGCGCGTCGACATAGGCCCAGACAGCCTCGAGCTGATTCATGTCACGGTCTCCTCTCCGAAACGACGCCCCGCGGTCGCGGCTGCGAATACGAGGATGGCATAGACGATGTAGGGAATGGTGACGCTCCGCCTCGCCAACGGCCAGTACAGCGGGACGCCGCCGGTCGCCATGTCGCGGAGGAGGTGGGTCACGATGCCGAACGCCGCGCTTAGCGCGACGGTCCGCCATGGCCCGGGCCGCGCGAATGCTAGCAAGACGCTCTCGCCCAGCGTGAATAGGGAGTGGGTGTAGGGGCGGCCCGTCCCGTTCGTCAGGATATCCCAGCCGACCTCCGAGGGGATGTGGTCGACATCGATAACGACCGCGCCGAGCAGGGTACCTGCAAGGACAGGCTCGCTGGCTGGCAGACGAGCCAGATCGAGCAGCAACAGCGCCGTGGCGGCGTGAGCCGATTCGTCCATGACCGCCGCGACGGCCCGCGGCGGGTCGAAGCGCCAGAAGAGGGTATCCATGGCGAAGATCAGTCCCGCGGCGAGCCAGGACCGTTCGCGCGCTCGTTCCGGGCTCGGCATCGACCGCGCGGCCCGGCGAAGGAGTTGCCTGGCCGTGGAGGTGGCGGGCGACGGGTCATCCAAGCCACAGCCGCCAGAGGAGGACGACCAGTATGCTCGCCAGCATCGCCAGGGTCAGGTTCGCAGTCAGGCGTGCCAGGACACCGGAGGCGAGCGCCGCCCAGGGGTAAGGATGGGCCAGGAAAGAGGTCGCGGCCACCGCCGGCGACACGATGGCCGGCACGGCGACGGCGGCGAACAGGGCCGGCGGCAGGTAGCGGAGCCAGCGGTGCACCCAGGGTGGCAGGCGCTCCGCCCGGTCGCCGAAGAGGAGCGGCGCAGCTCGGGTGGCATAGGTCACCAGTGCCATACCCACGATGAGCCAGGCCAGCTCCATCACCCCGCCGCCCGGGCGTCGCGGGACGCGGATCGGCTCCGCGACTCGAGGAGCGCGCCGATCGCCGCTGCGCCGGTTCCCGCGACGAGCAGCTCCCAGCCACGCGGGAGCGTACCAACCAGGAGCAGCGCCAATCC
>JACCZL010000125.1 GCA_013695975.1 Chloroflexota bacterium | reverse complement strand
CCCCCGAGTTCCGGGGGGGGCTGGGGGGGCGACGGTGGCGCAAGTATTCGCGGGAAGCATGTGGTGTCGCTACCAGCCGGCGCCGTAGTCGCGGCGCTCGGCGTCGTCGGTGCAGGCGGGGCAGGCGGCCGCGTGCAGGCGGGGGACGTAGCCCCACTGGTCGGACCAGGCGACGCCACCGCGGAAGTCCCAGCCGGCTTCGTCGAGATTGTACGGCCGATCGCAGAAGCGACAGCGGGGCAGGCACCCGGCGTGGAAGAGCATCGAGCCAATGCCGATTGGCGCCGGCTCGACGACCTCGTCGCCGCATACGGCGCAGACCTCAAGCACTAACCGGGCTGCCGGACTTGATCTCCTTGACAGCCTGGACTGCCGCGGCGGTGAGGATACGGACCTCGGCCGCCAGGGCGACCATCGTGAAACCCTGTTCCCAGCGGCGCCGGGCCTGGTGGGCCGAGGCTACCATCAGCCCAACGCCGACGCCGTGTCGGCGGCCCGCGTCCAGCACCTGAACGAGGGCCTTCTCGTAGCGGGGATCCGGGCTGTCGAGCTGGGGCGGCTGGATCCCGAGCGAGGCGGTCAGGTCCTGGGGACCGACGAAGGCGCAGTCGACGCCGGGCACCGCCAGGATGTCGTCGAGCCGGTCGAGGGCGTCGGTGTGCTCGATCTGGATGCAGACGAAGATCTCGTCGTTGGCGTGAGCAAAGTAGGTCGCGCTGTCGGTGTCCCAGCCGAGGTCGTTGCGTCCGCCGGCCAGGCTCCGGACGCCCTGGGGAGGGTATTTGCAGGAGGCGACGACGGCTCGGGCCTGGTCGGGGCTCGTGACCATCGGCGCCACGATGCCGTAGGCTCCGAGGTCGAGCGCGCGCTTGATGTTCTCATCGCTCGAGCTCGGAACTCGGACCAGGGGCGCAACGCCCTGGGCAGCGACCACGGCGGACATCGCCATAGCCGTCTCCCAGTTCGTGGGCGAGTGCTCGAGGTCGATCGTCAGCCAGTCGAAGCCGGCTTGCGCCATCCGCTCGGCGGCGAGGATACTCGCGAGGCTGAGCCAGGTGCCGATGGTCGGTCGCCCCTCGCGAATGGCGCGCTTGACACTGTTCGTTCGCACGAGAGTGCTCCCTTACTGGTGATACTTCACCGTTCTACTTTAGCGGGGGTCGGCGTACGCCACAACGCCCGCCGCCCGCAACCCCTCCTTCGGGCGCACGTTACTCGTGTGGGAACAACTCCTGGGTAGACGCCAGGCCGGCTGGCGGAGGAGAGGAACATCGGCGCAATGCATCGGCTGACTCACCTGCATGGCCCACGATTGATGCTCTGCACTCTGGTGCTCGGCGTGCTGGCGCTCGCGGTGCCCGCCAGCCGGGCAGCGGCCCAGGAAAACGCGCGCTTCTATCCTCAGACCGGCTACACCATCGCCGATGGCGCGTTCTGGGACTTCTTCCGTCAACGAGGCGGGCTTCGGACGTTTGGCTACCCGGTCTCGAACCCGTTCGTCCTGAGCGGCTTTCGCGTCCAGATCTTCCAGCGCGAGATCCTTCAGCAGCAGCCAGACGGCTCGGTCACGATGATGAACATCCTCGACGAAGGGCTGATGCCCTACACGCGGATCAACGGATCGACGTTTCCGGCCGCCGACCCCGAGGTCCTTGCGCGCCAGCCTCAGGTCGGCGCGCCCGATTACCACGTCAAGGCGCTCCAGTTCGTCAAGGACTACGCGCCAGACATGTGGCAGGGGCTCAAGGTCAATTTCTACCAGACCTTTGCCAATAGCGTGCGAGCGCAAGAGGCGTTTCCGGACGGGCGCGTCAGCCCGGGCCTCCTGCTCGGGTTCAATCTCGAGATCTGGGGGCTTCCGACCTCGAAGCCGGCCTTTGATCCAGCCAACGCTGGCTTCGTCTACCTTCGGTTCCAGCGCGGGATCATGCACTTCGACACGAGTACGGGTACCACCCAGGGGCTGCTGCTCGCGGACTACGTGAAGTCGATCCTCACCCTTCGCACCCTGCCACCCGACCTCGACTCGCAGGCGCGCGGCAGCCCGCTGTACGGGCAATTCGACCCGCGGATGGTCTCGTCGGTGAAGCAGCCGCGCGACCTGCCGGCGTCGGACCTCAGCGACGCCTTTCGTCGCGAGCCGACGGTGATGGTTGACGCCGGTCACGGCGGTAGGGAGACTGGCGCGACCTACAAGTTCCCAGATGGGTCGATGCTGATGGAGAAGGATCTGAACTTGAAGGTGGCCACCCGGCTCGCCGAGCTGCTTCGCGAGGGCGGCATCAACGCGATGCAAAGCCGTACCGCCGACAGCCAACTGAACGGGTCGCGCGACCTCACCGCCGACGGCAAGGTCAACCTCTCCGACGAGCTGCAGGCGCGGGTCGACAGGGCGAACGAGATGCGGGCTGACCTGCTCGTCTCGGTGCATTTCAACGGTGTGACAGATGCTAGCCGCCGCGGCACCCAGGTCTTCTACGCCGACGGTCGCCCCTTCGTCGATCGCAACCGAGCCCTGGCGGAGCTGACCCAGAGCCACCTGGTCAAAGCGCTCAAGGAGGCTGGGTACGAGACGATCGACCGCAAGGCGACCGTCGACACGATCGTCCTGGGCCACGGGGCGCATTACTTTCTGCTCGGGCCGGCCAGCGAGCACGTCAAGCGTCCGACGGAGATGCCCGGCATCATTGGGGAGCCGCTTTTCGTCACCAACCCGGACGACGCCAACGCCCTCCGCCAGGATCGGATCCAGGCTGCGATCGCCCGCGGCTACGCCGAAGCGGTCAAAGCCTACTTCAAGCAGTTTCCCGTCACGTAGCGGTGCTCAGACTTCGGTCACGACTGGAAGGATCATCGGGCGGCGGCGGGCGCGTTCGTAGATGAAGGCGCTGAGGACTTCCCGGATCTTGCTGTTGAGAAAGCCGTAGCTGGGCTCGACCTGCTGGACGGTCTGGAGGGCCGCGATCAGTGCGTCGCGGGCGTCGTCGAGGATCGCGTCCTGGCGGGGGTCGACGACGCCGCGGGAGACGAGATCGGGGCCGCCGATCAGCTCGCCGGTCTCGCGATCGATCACGACGACGGCGATCAGGACGCCGTCGGCCGCCAGGCGGGTGCGGTCGCGGAGGACCAGGTTGGTCACGTCGCCGACGGTCAGCCCGTCGACGAGCACGGCGCCCGAGGGGATCGTCCCACTCTTTGCAGCCTTGCCGTCGCCGAACTCGATCACCTCGCCGATGTCGGCGATGATCACGCGCTCGGCGGGGATGCCGGTCGCGACGGCGAGCTCCTTGTAGAGGACTAGCATTCGATACTCGCCGTGGATGGGGATGCAATACTTGGGGCGTAGCAGGCCCAGCATGTGGCGTAGCTCGTCCTGGCTGGAGTGGCCGGAGACGTGGACGCCTTCGTCGATCGCACGATAGATCACTTTCGCGCCGCGACGGTAAAGATTGTCGATGGAGCGGGCGACGGTCTCTTCGTTGCCGGGGATCGGGCCGGCGCTGAAGACGACGGTATCCTGAGGGATGATCTTGACGTTGGGATGGTCGCCGGTCGCCATGCGGCTGAGGACGGAGCTGGGCTCGCCCTGGCTGCCGGTTGCCAGGACGACGAGCTGGTTGGGCGGGGTCTTCTGGGCCGCGCGCAACGAGATCAGCGTCCCTTCAGGTGCGTCGAGGTAGTCGATGTCGGCGGCCACCTTGAGGTTCTGGTCCATGCTCCGCCCGGCCACCGCGACCTTGCGACCGAGGCGGTGGGCGATCAGGATGATCTGGCGAAGGCGCGCCAGGTTCGAGGCGAAGGTGGTGATGATGACCCGGCCGGACGCCGCGGCGATGATCCGCTCGAGGTTCTGTCCGACGATGGTCTCGGAGCCGGTCCAGCCGGGGTTCTCGACGCGGACACAGTCTGAAAAGAGGGCCAGAATGCCCTCGTCGCCGAGCCGCCGCAGGGATTCCTCGTCGGTTCCGACGCCGTCGACAGGCTGGCGATCGAACTTGTAGTCCCCAGTGTGAAAGAGCGTGCCGACGGGCGTCTTGATCGCGAAGCCGACGGCGCCGGGGACGCTGTGATTGACGAAGACGGGCAGGGCCTCGAAGGGCTCGACCTCGAACTGCTTGCCGGGTTCGATCTCGATCAGGGTCGCGCGATCGAGCTGGCGGTGTTCCTTGAGCTTCGCGCCAATCATGCCGATGGTGAGGCGGGTGCCGTAGATCGGAATCGGCTCGCTCCGCTCGAGCTGCATGAGCAGATAGGGCAGGGCCCCGATGTGATCCTCATGACCATGGGTGATCAGGATCGCCCGCAGGTCGTCTGGAGCGTCGATCAGGTAATCGAAGTTGGGGATCACCAGGTCGACGCCGTGCAGCTCGACCTCGGGAAATTTCACGCCGGCGTCGACGAGCACCATCTCGCCGTCGTATTCGAAGACCGCCGAATTCTTACCGACCTCGCCGACCCCGCCGAGCAGCGCCACGCGCAGCGTCTGATTCACGGTTCCTCCAGGGAGCTGATAGCTGATAGCTTACACAACCCGTGTTAGAATTGCGCATGCGCTGCCCCTTCTGCGGTTCTCGGGAAACTCGCGTGCTCGACAAGCGTGACGCCGACGATGTCGCGCTCACGCGACGGCGTCGCGAGTGTCAGGGCTGCAGCGGGCGGTTCACGACGTACGAGCGGCCCGAAACGGCGAACCTGATGGTCGTCAAGAAGGACGGGCGCCGCCAGCTCTTCGATCGCACCAAGTTGTGGGGCAGCATCCAGACGGCGTGCGCCAAGCGGCCGATCAGCGCCGAAACGATCGAGCGCATGGTCGATCAGATCGAGGCGACGTTGCGGAATCGTGATCTCCTGGAAGTCCCGAGCAGCGTCATTGGCGATCTGGTCGTCGAGAAGCTCCGCCTGGTCGACCACGTCGCGTACATCCGCTTTGCGTCGGTCTACCGCGCCTTCGCCGACATATCATCCTTCGAGGACGAGCTGCGAAAGCTGCTGCCGACGTAGCGTGATCGGCATCACCACGGCGGCCCGACTCCAGCATGCAGCGTGACGAGGTGCTGACGCCACGGCGTCCGTGGCCGACCGGACGCCAGGTCACCGTGGTGATGACGGTCGGGCTGGTCCTTGGGCTTGTGGGTGGCGGCTGGCTGTCGCTCCAGCGGGTGCTGCCGGGCAGTGGAGGGTTCGCGCTCGGGCTTTGGTCAGCGGTCCTGCTGGGTATCGGCATCCTGGTGTTCGCGGGCGGGCTCGGGGCCTACGTCATGGCACCGGGCTTCCAGGGCGGCGGCGCCGCCTGGCGAGATGTTGGGTCGCACCGCCTTGTGGTGATGAGCACCATGCTGATCGCCGTGCTCAGCAGCCTTGGCCCACTTCTTTACGCCTTGCTAAGGTCTGGCAGCGCCTTCGCTGGAGCTGACGGGGGGATCTGCTCGGTGGGCGGGTTCCTGACCGCGGCCTTGAGCGTGGACGCCGCCTTGCTCGGCGTGACCTATTTTCGCTTCATCCGTCCGCGGGTGATCACCGCGGCGGATCTCGGGCTGGCGCCGCCGCGACTGGGCCGCGATGCCCGCATCGGACTGCTGGTGGGGGTCGTAGCGCTGGGGATGAACGTCGGGATCAACGCCCTGCTCGACCGCTTCGGGATTCGCCAGACTCAGCTTCAGGACCTGAGCTGTGTGCGTGGCTTCCCGGCGCTCGGATTCCTGGCGATCGTCCTGGCCGGCGGGCTAATCGCGCCGATCGCCGAAGAGCTGTTCTTTCGAGGATTTGTCTTTCGCAGCTACCTCCGGACCCGCGGCCCGCTGGTGGCCTACGCGATCAGCTCGCTGGCCTTCGCGACACTCCACCTGAACTTGCCGGCCGTGCCGGCGATCATCGCCCTGGCGCTGATGTTCGCGTGGATCTATCAACGGACTGGCAGCATCGTGCCGAACGTGGTTGGACACGCCTTGAACAACTCAGTCGCGTTCATGGCCCTCTACTTCGCTGGCTCCATGCCATAGGCCGCCCTGTTACACTGGATGTCAGAGCGAGGCACGCAGCGTCGCCCCGGCCGGGGTGAGCCGGCGGCTCCGCTGCACCGGCGCAACCGAGACTCCTAGGCGTCGGCGGGTCACCGTTCCACGATTCCCGCTGATGAGGAGGTCTGGGATGCCACTGCCACGAGCTGAGATTCCGCAGATGGTTTCGGTGCGGCAAGAGCTGCCTCGCGAGCGGCTGGACGATGTGGCGGGGGCGGTCCGTCAGGCCTTCGCACGGGGCGGCGTGGGCGAGAGGGTACGGGCTGGTCAGCGCATCGCGATCACGGCCGGGAGCCGCGGGATCGCCGACATCCAGCTCGTCATCGCCACCGTGGTGGCCGAGCTCCGTCGCCTGGGCGCCGAGCCGTTCGTCGTGCCGGCCATGGGCAGCCACGGCGGTGCAACTGTGGAGGGCCAGCGTGGCGTCCTGGCCGAGTACGGCATCACCGAGCGCGAGGTCGGTGCGCCGGTGCTGGCGAGCATGGAGACCGTCGTGATCGGGCAGCTCGAGGACGGCACGTCGGTCCATCTCGACAAGCATGCCCACGACGCGGACGGTATCGTCGTCGTCGGGCGCGTCAAGCCACACACGGCCTTTCGGGGCGATATCGAGAGCGGGCTCTGCAAGATGACCGCGATCGGCCTCGGCAAGCAGCGTGGCGCCCAGGCGATCCACGCGCGGGGGCTCCGCGACTCGATCCCCGAGGTGGCGCGGGTCACGCTGGCGCGCGCCAACGTCGTCCTCGGACTGGCGCTCGTCGAGAACGCCTACCACCAGCTCCACACGATCGAGCAGGCCAACCCGGGCGAGTTCCACGACACTGACCGGCGCCTGCTGGTCGTGGCCAACGGGCTGCTCGCGAGGGTGCCGTTCGACGAGCTGGACGTCCTGGTCGTCGGCGAGCTGGGCAAGAACATCTCCGGTAGCGGCATGGACTACAACGTGGTGGGGATGTGGCGGCGGATCGGCGGCGAGAAGCGCCCGCTCTACAAGCGGGTGGTCGTCCTCGACATCACGCCAGAGTCGGAGGGCAACGGCCTCGGGATCGGGATCGCGGACTTCACCACCCGCCGGCTCTTCACGAAGCTTGACCTTGGCAAGGGCTACATGAACGCCCTGACGGCCAATGCGCCCGAAACCGTCAAGATTCCGGTCATCCTCGAGAGCGACCGTGAAGCGATCGAGGTGGCCCTCCACTCTTCCAACAGCCGTGCGCCGCGGGTCGTCTGGATCAAGAACACGCTCGCCCTCGAGGAGCTGCTGGTGTCGGAGGCGCTGCTCCCCGACGTCGCCGGCCTACCGACACTGTCGGTGGCGGGTGAGCCGGGCCCGCTGGCATTCGACGGGGATG
>JACCZL010000064.1 GCA_013695975.1 Chloroflexota bacterium | reverse complement strand
CCGTGCTCGATTGGAGGACGAGCCCACGGGCCGCGTTCTGAAGGGCCGCCCAATTGCCCCACTCTGGCGTCCCGCGTCGAGCCGTCGCTTCGGCCCGGCCCAGTCGGTGTAGCTCGGCCGCGGCGCGATTGGCGAGCACGGCCACGCCGTAGACCGCCTCCTCAGGGCTCAAACCCTCCGCCAGACCCTTGATGAGCCGGTCGGCTTCGGCCTGGAAGTCTCGCTCTGTCGTCTCCACGCCTGTCTCCCACTCAGCCTCTGCTGCCGTGCTCCTCGAGCCATTGGCGTCCCCGCTCGGTGATCCCAAGGACCGGTTCGTCGCCAACCATCTGGATGGTCAGCATGCCTTCCCATTCGAGATCCTTGAGCAAGTCCCCACGCAGGCGCAGCCGCTCCTCCGGGCTCAACATGCTCTGCAGATCGCTCTCCGTCAGGCGCTCCCACTTCGCCAGCTTGGCCAGCACGACCGGCTGGAGCGA
Organism: Chloroflexota bacterium; assembly: GCA_013695975.1. GTDB lineage: Bacteria > Chloroflexota > UBA6077 > UBA6077 > JACCZL01 > JACCZL01. Next base: position 2,972 of record JACCZL010000064.1, on the reverse strand, counting down.
GGGATCGTACATGAACATGCCCCAATCGTACCCAATCGCGGGCCTCGACAAGGCAAGCCCCGCTCGCTCCGAGCTGGAGTGCCCTGCTATCCGGGCCACGGTGGCGGACCGCTGGCGCGTGCGGCCTGGTCGTCGGTGGCTGAGCTGGTCTCGGCGGCAAGGAACGCGTTGATCGCGGCTCCGAGCACGAGGATGATGCCCAGGAAGTAAAACCAGGTCATCAAGATGAGAAAGAGCCCGAGGGTCTTGTAGGCGGCGAAGCCGCCGCCGAAGAGCCGCAAGTACAGTGGGAACACCTGGTTCAACAGCATGAACAGCACGGCCGCGACGGCGGCTCCGCGCCAGACTTCGGAGATCGTCAGCGACGCATTTGGGACGAATCGGTAGACGGCGAGAAACATCAAGATGGCCGACGCCAGGGACACGAGCCAGCCAACGATCGGCGCGAAGCCGGGGATATCGAAGGGTAGGACCCGGTCAGTCAGTCCGACCAGGAACGTCGAGATGCCGGCCGCCAGCACCGAGACGCTGATGAGCACGACGTACACCGCCATCATCGTCAGCGCCATCACCGTCTCGGCCAGGTAGCTCCGGTCGGGCACGCGATAAAAGCGATTGAATACGAACGCCATCGTGTCAAAGAGCCAGAAGCCGCTCCAGATCAGCCCCGCTGCGCTGATCAGTCCGAGCACCCCACCCAACTGCCGGGTCTCCTCCATGAATCCGAGCAGGTCCGTGACCTGGCTGGGGAACTGCTGGGCAACGTTCTCCGCCAGGGCCCGGCGTTGGCTCGGATCCTGAAGGACGAGGCTAAAGATCGCGAGGAAGCCGACGATCAGCGGGAACAGTGAGAACAACGATTGCCAGGCGATCAAGACCGCGCCGTACGTCGAAAAGTCGGCCATGAACTTGGCCCAGAAGCGGCCCAGCCCCGAGGTCGAGAAGCGCTGGATCAGGCCGTTCATCACTCTGGACCGGTGGCTGCAGAACCCGTGCCAGCGCTCCCCTTGGGAGCGCGGGCGTCCCCGCCCACCCTAACCGCGGGGGCGAGGCTCGCCTCGCCCTCCGAAGGAGCCATGAGTTATGCCCGCAGCGCGCCGCGGGCATAACTCATGGCGCCCTGCGAGATGGTATGATGAATCGACGGCGCCATGCTGGTCGACACGCACGCCCACTTGATGGACTCGGCCTTTCGCGAAGATCTGGCCGAAGTGCTGGAGCGGGCGGCGGCGGCTGACGTGGGCGCGATAGTGTGTGTCGGATACGACGAGGACAGCAGCCGCGAGGCGGTCCACCTGGCCGAGACCTATCCCCAGCTCGTCGCCGCCGTCGGCATCCATCCGAACTACGCCGGCCAGGCAACAGCGGGGGCCTTCGACCGCCTCCGACAGTTGGCCACGCACGCGCGGGTCGTCGGGATCGGCGAGACGGGACTTGACAACTACCGCCAGCACACCCCTCCGCGGACTCAGCGCGAATGGTTCGAGCGGCACCTCGAGCTCGGAGCCGAGCTCCGCCTGCCGGTGGTGGTCCACAACCGCCAGGCCGACGAGGAGGTCGCCGAGATGCTGATGCATCGCGCCAGCAGCGACGCACCGGTTGCCGGGGTGCTCCACTGCTTCTCCGGTGACGCGGCGATGCTCTCAGCCGGACTCGCGGCGGGGTTCATGGTGTCGTTCGCCGGTCCGCTCACCTTCAAGAACGCTGGATCGCTGCCGGAGCTGGCTCGCCGCGTGCCGCTCGATCGGTTGGTGGTCGAAACCGACTGCCCCTACCTCACGCCTGCGCCGCACCGCGGCCAGCGCAACGAACCGGCCCTGGTCCGCTGGACCGCGGAGCGGCTGGCGCAGCTCCGTGGGATGCCGTTCGACCAACTTGCGCGGGCGACCACCGACAACGCACGACGGCTATTCCCCGGCCTGTCGGCCGACTGGGCGTAGGGAGACTCGCGTGGTCACCGCTGCCGCCTCCTTCAGCCTGGTGCGCCACGAGCTCGCTCGCGTCGAGCAGGCACTCGCCGAGACCGCCCAGCCGGACCATCCCCTGCTTGGACCGATGCTCTCGACGATCCTGCCTGGCAGCGGCAAGCGCCTCCGACCGACGCTCGCCATGCTCGTCGGCAACCTCGGCGAGTTCCGACTCGAGCCGATGCTCCACATGGCGACCGGCGTCGAGCTGCTTCACACTGCTAGCCTGGTTCACGACGACGTCGTCGACGAGTCGGAGCTGCGGCGCGGCTCACGGACCCTCTTCACGCGCGTCGGCAACGCCCTGGCGGTCCTGGTCGGCGATTATCTCTTCGCGCAGGCCGCGGAGCGGTGCGTCGCGACCCACAACGTGCGGGTGATCGGGCTGTTCGCCCAGACGCTGAGCAGCATGTGCCAGGGCCAGATCGAGGAGGCCTCGCGCGGCAATGAGCCGCATCTCACCGTTACCAAGGACGCCTACCTGCAAACCATCTGGGGCAAAACCGCCTCGCTCTTCGTCCTGGCCTGCGAGGGCAGCGCGATCCTGGCGGGCCTCGACGAGCCGCGGATCCAGGCGATGCGGCGCTACGGCGAGCGGGTGGGTCTGGCCTTCCAGATCGTCGACGACCTGCTCGACTTCGTCGGCGACGAGGCGTCGCTCGGTAAGCGGGTTGGCAGCGACCTGCGCCAGGGGACGATCACGCTGCCGGTCATCTGTCTGCGAGATGCGCTGCCGGCCGCGGAATTCGCCGCGGCCTTCGACGAATACGACGTCGACCGCCTGGTCGAGCTGGTCCGTGGAAGCGCGGCCATCGAGCGCGCCCGCGCGGAGGCCGAGCGTCTCCTCGAAGAGGCCCGTTCGTCGTTGGAGCTCGTCCCGGCCGGCGAACCCCGCGATGCCCTCGAATGCCTGACCCACTACGTGGCAGAGCGGCGTGCCTGAGGTCGTCCCGACCCCGACCCTCTCCCTAGCGAGAGCGACGCCGACGCAGCCAGTCCCTGAAG
>JACCZL010000019.1 GCA_013695975.1 Chloroflexota bacterium | reverse complement strand
CCTCGGGGCCCCTCGTGATCCGGGCTCGTGGGCCGGGCGGGCCGAGCCGGGCGGCGACACGCTCACGGAGCTCGGGCAGGCGCGCGTAGAGGCGCTCGCCGGGGCACTCGGTCGGGACGCAGTCGCGGTGACCGGAGATGGCGGCCAGGTCGTCGCGCCAGAGCGCGTCGTCGCCGCTCGGACTCCGCGCCCGTAGGAACGCCATCCGCTCGGTCGGGTCGAGCCCGTGGCGCGCGGCGACGAAGGCGAGCGCCTCCTCGAGCGTCATCAGCGCCGTGACGCTTGGCTCGGCCGCGGCGAGCGACCGGGGATCGTCCGCCGAGAGGGCGCCGAACGTCCCGAGCACGGCGATGCCGACCGAGCCCCAGTTGTAGCCGTAGGCGTGGCCGGCCACGACATCGCGGCTGAGGACCTCGCGGTCGAGCCCGCCCATCGGGTCAGCCTCGCGGCCGAGACGTCCCTCGTAGGCCTGACCGCGGTCGTCGATCAGCAGGTTGTAGCCGATGTCGCCGAAGCCCTGGGTGACCGTGTGGTACGTGTAGATCGCCCGAATCTCGGCCGCCGGATCGTCGTACTCGTTCTCGGTGGCCGTGTGGTGGACGACCAGCAGCTTTGGTGTCACGAAGGCCCGCGGCCACTGGTCCCGGCCCTCGGCGAAGCGGATCGACTCGTCGGCCCCCCAGGCCTCGCGGGGGATCACCCGCGCGAGGAAGGCGTCCTTGCCGCCTTTGAAACCGGTCTGCCCGGCGGCCTGCCCAGTGGGAATCGGGCCCCCTCGATCGGCAGGGCCACGGGCATCCAGGTAGGTGAGGGCAACCCGCTCGACGGCGGCCATCTCGCGCTCCCCACCGCTCGCTTCGCCGAAGGTCAGGCGGTACTGGAGCCATGTCCCGAGCCGCCCAGCGACGAGTGCTCCGAAGGTCTCGTCGCGCGCGTCATCCCGCCCGTGGGTTTCGGCCTGGACCCGACGCCAGCTCGACCAGCGCTGGCCGTCGCGACTCGAGCGTACTTCGACGCCCAAGCCGCTCGCAGGGCCATCAGTCCGCCAGTGAACCCCGACGTGGGAGCTGGGGAAGTCGAGTCGGAGCGGCTCAGAGGTGAAGCGCCCACCCGGACGCTCGGCCGTGAGCGCCCAGCTATCCCCACCCGCCCGGGGTAGGCGGACCCCTTCGGCCAGCCCGCCTCGAAAGTCCACGCCCGTCTGGACGATCTCGCCCAGGCGGACCGGGATTGCCGATGCCGACCTCTCATGGGCACGCGCCATCGTCGCGCGCGGCGCGGCGAGCACAACCAAGCCAAGCGCGACCGCCGAACCGGCCAGTCGCGCCACGAACACCCGCCGCGTGATCCTATGCCCGAGCGTGCTCATACTTCTCCCCCGACCCCAAACCCTCCATCACGGAGCCCGGACCAGGGTACGGGAGATAGGGCGCCCGGTCAAGGGGAGCCTGCCCAGAAGAGCGTGGGGGCGGTTCGCGAACTGCCCCTACGAATCACACCCGGCACCAAATTACCGTAGCGGCTCGCCTTCGTCGATGCGGACCGGCTCGGCGCTGCCCTCGATCAGCTTGTCGTCGCCGGGGGACGGTGGCTTCGAGACCCGCTCGGAGGCCGGCGCGTAGGTCCGCTCCTGGCGGCCGGGGTCGCGCTCGGCGGCCTCCTCCTCCTCGTCGGTCAGCGGTCGCGAGGGCGTCGTGGTCAGGTCGTCGACGTACTCCTCGCGGGCCGGGTCTTGCGCGCGCTCGGTTGGCGCCAGCTCACCCTCCGGAATTCCCCCGCCGGTGGGCGTCCGAGGGAGTGCGCCGCGGAAGGTCGGATCTTCAGGAACGGCCATCTGTCTACCTCACAATCGAGCGAACCGGGACGGATCGGTGTGGACCGCGCTGTTCGACCTTGCGTCGCAAGATGCATGCCGACGGGCTCGGCATCGGCGCGCTGGGGCGCCGTCGCTCACGCTGGCGGGATACCCCAGGTGATTGGCGGCCGGCCGTCCTGGACGCGGTCGAGGTTCGCGCGGATGCGCTCGAAGGCGTCGTGCCAGCCGCCGACGCCACCGGCGTTGTGGGGGGTTAGGACGACGTTCTTCAGCGTCGGCAGCGGGTTGTCGGGCGGCAGCGGCTCGTAGGCGAAGACGTCGAGCCCGGCCCCGGCGATCCGACCGCCGCGGAGGGCCTCGATCAGCGCCGCCTCATCGGTCGTGTTGGCCCGGCCGGTGTTCAGGAAGTAGGCACTCGGCTTCATCAGGCCGAACTCGCGCGCGCCGAAGCTCTTCTCGTTCTCCTCCGTGTAGGGGACGAACGTGGCCACGAAGTCCGAGCCGCCGAGGAGGTCGTCGAGCTCGGCATACTCGACGCCGTAGAACGCCTCCTGCTCAGGCGAGAGCCGCGAGCGTTTGTAGTAGAGGACCTCCATGTCGAGGGGGCGAGCTAGCCGGGCGAGGCAGGCACCGGCCTCGCCGAAGCCGACGATCCCGAGCGTCTTGTTGGCGGGACTGTCGACGCCATCGACCTTGGGCCAGTTCATCGCGACCGGCCGCTGGTCGGCGAAGGCCGGTGCCATCCCGCTCTTGTCGATCCCCTCGATCGTCGCCTCGTGGCTCGGCAGGAGCTTGCGGCTGAGCGCGACCATGAACATCAGCGTGTGCATGGCGACGCGATTGAGGACCCCGTACGGCCAGACCGCTGTCGCCACGCCGCGAGCCTCGGCCGCCCTCAGGTCGCCGCCGCCACGGAAATAGCCGATCCGCTGGACGAAGCGGAGCGAGGGCAGCCGCTCCAGGAGGGCACGGTCGAGCAGCTCGCTCCAGGTGATCAGCGCCTCAGTCTCGGGCGGCACCTGGTCTGGCCGGCCCTCGGCGAGCCGAACCTGGTGGTCGACCAAGTAGCGAGCGGGGAGCTCCTTGAGGCGGGCTTCGAGCGGGTCCAGGAAACAGACCTGCATGGTGATCCTCCAGGCCGGATTAGGTTGCAAGGCGCCAGCAAACGGCCTAGTATGGAGCAAACGCCCTGGGAGGGACCTATGCACCGGATCATCGTCGCCAACCGCCGCGGGCACCAGGTCATCGAGTGGGAGACCACCGATACCGAGGAAGCACGGGTGCAGATCGCCGAGGCCGAGCGCATCATCCGCGAGGCCCGCGACAAGGGCTGCGTCGTCTCCAAGAAGGTCGACGGTCAGCACGTCATCGACACCCAGCCGTTCGACCCGCGCGTCGAAGAGTACCAGATCATCGCGCCCATCGCCGGAGGCTAACGATCGGCGCCTTCTGGCGCTGGCTCTTCGGGCACGATGACCCCCCGCCAGAGGCCGATGGGACGTCGGTAGAGCGTCCCTGGCTCAGACGCTGGGATCATCTGCCGAAGCGGTCGGCCGGGGCAGACTTCTCGCGGGCGGACTACCGT
>JACCZL010000004.1 GCA_013695975.1 Chloroflexota bacterium | reverse complement strand
ACGGTATACCTCGACTTGATCATAATGGCTACCAGCACGCCAAGTGACCCACTAGTTGCCCACCAGCGACCGCTGGGCGCACGCCGTGCGCCCCTACGAGCCGCGCAAAATCATGGGGGCCTACCCCTCGGCAGGCGCGCGCTCGACACGAGACCACCCGTCCCGCTATACTTTGTGCAGATTGACAAGTACACGATGGCACGTAGGTCTCAAGCAATCTATGAGGGGTCGCGGAGCCAACGCTCAGCGACCCCCTTTTTGTGTCATCCGGGAGGAAGCGCCCAGGCCATGCAGGCAGTTGCACACGACGTGAAGGAAGATTTCGGCGGGCTCGAGCTGAGCGCGCCGGTGGCGCGCGCGATCGCGGAGATGGGCTATCGCGAGCCAACCGAGATCCAGGCAGAGACGATCCCGATCCTGCTCGCCGGACGGGACATGCTGGGCCAGGCCCAGACCGGCACCGGCAAGACCGCCGCCTTCGGCATCCCGCTGGTCGAGCTGGTCGATCCCGAGCGCCCAGTCGTCCAGGCGCTCGTCCTCGCCCCAACCCGCGAGCTGGCGAGCCAGATCTCCGAGGAGATCCAGAAGCTCGCGATGCACCGCGGCATTCGGACCGCCACCGTCTACGGCGGCGCCCCGATGGGCCGCCAGCTGCTCGACCTGAAGCTCGGCGCCCAGGTCGTCGTCGGCACGCCCGGACGGATCCTCGATCATCTGTCCCGCGGGACGATGCGGCTCAACGAGGTCCGCTACCTGATCCTCGACGAGGCCGATCGGATGCTCGACATGGGCTTCATGCCAGACGTCGAGCGGATCCTCCGCCGGACGCCGCGCACCCGCCAGACTGCCCTCTTTTCCGCCACGATGCCGTTGGTGGTGCGGATCCTGGCCCGCCGCCACATGAAGGACCCGGTCTCGATCCAGGTCAAGCCTGAGGAGCGGACCGTCGCCGAGGTCGACCAGATCTACTACGAGGTCGCCCAGCAGGACAAGCCGGCCGGCCTCGAGCTGATCCTCAAGGAGCATCAGCCAGAGCGGGCGATCATCTTCTGCCGGACCCAGGTCGCCGTCGATCGGGTGACCCGCTTCTTGCGGGCGCGTAAGTTCGACGTCGAGGCGATCCACGGCAGCATGAGCCAGCAGCACCGCGAGCGGGTGATGGCCGACTTCCGTCGTGGCGAGCTCCCCCTGTTGGTGGCGACGAACGTTGCCGCGCGCGGGCTCGACATCAACGAAGTCAGCCACGTGATCAACTACGATATCCCTGAGGAGAGCGAGTCCTACATCCACCGGATCGGCCGGACCGCCCGGATGGGTCGCGACGGCGTGGCGATCACCTTCGTCGCCGAGTGGGACGAAGACGCGCTGGCCGAGATCAAGAAGGCCGTCAACGGCGCCCTCCGGCAAGAGCGACTCACCCTCTACGGATAAACTGGAGCGACGGAGGAGCGACGATGGCCGAGTGGCAGCGCATCCAGGGTGGCGGCGCCGAGTTCGAACTCTGCGTCTTGCCGGTCGGGACCTTCGAGAACGTCGTCTATGTCGTTCGAGACCCGTCGACGCGCGAGGGCTACGTGATCGACGCCGGCTGGGAGCCGGACGCGATCGCCGAGGCCGTCAAGGACACGACGGTCAAGGGCATCCTGATCACCCACGGGCACAACGATCACCACGACCAGCTTGACCCCCTGAAGGCCAGGATCGGGGCACCGTCCGGCATCGGCGAGGCCGACAAGCAGATGCTGAAGTCGGCGCCCGAGCTCACGATCGCCGACGGCCAGGAGTTTCGCTTCGGCGAGACGGTCATGCGGGCCGTCCACACGCCCGGCCACACGCCGGGCAGCACCTGTTTCGTGCTCGGCGACCTGGTCTTCACCGGCGACACCCTCTTCCCCGGCGGTCCCGGCAACACCAAGACCAGCACCGGCGATTTCCCGACGATCATCGCCAGCATCCGCGACCGCCTCTTTACCTTGCCCGACGACACCCGTGTCTACCCGGGCCACGGCACCGGTACCACGATCGGCGCCGAGAAGCCCCACCTCCAGGAGTGGATCGACCGCGGCTGGTAAAGGCCGACTCGTAGGGGCGCGATTTATCGCGCCCTGTCCGTGACG
>JACCZL010001038.1 GCA_013695975.1 Chloroflexota bacterium | reverse complement strand
CCGCAGGACGGTGCCGTAGCCCGTAGCGACGAGCTCGACCGCCTGCAGCAGGGCCCGCTCCGGGCCCTCGATCCCGAGCTCTCCGACCGCGATCAGGAGCGCGCCCAGCCCGGTCGCCATCTCCAGCGTCGCCAGCAGGCCGGCGAGCGCGGCCGCCTCGAGCCGGCGGGCCTGGACGAGGGTGAACGTCGCTGCGCGCCGGCCCGCCAGCACCCGGCGGTGGACGCGCCAGGTGATCAGGCCCAGCGTGGCCAGCATCGCGATCGCGAAGAGCAGATGCACCGTCAGCCATGGCCCCTGGAGCACCGCGATGACGCTCGGCCCGAAGAAGAAGCCGACGCCGATCCAGAGCAGGTTGTCGACGAGCCCGCCGGCGAGCAGCGCGGGCACGAACGTGTGATAGGGGACGCGGAACACCCCGGCCGCCATCGGCGTGACGATCCGGAAGCCGGGCACGACCCGGCCGAGGAAGATGGCCAGGGCCGCGTTGCGACCGACCAGCGCCTCCGCGCGCAGCAGCTTCGCCTCGTCGATGTGCAGGAAGCGACCATAGCGCACGATCAGCGGCCGCCCGCCCTTCGCCGAGAGCCAGAACAGCACCGACGCACCGATCAGGATCGCCAACTCCACGAGCAGGAGGACGACAAGGAGATTGCTCTGCCCCTGCGCGATGCGGAAGCCGGCCCAGATGAGGACCAGATCGCCGGGCAGCGGCAGCGGCAGGCCGGCCTCCTCGAGCAAGTAGACGACGAAGATCGCGGCGTCACCCCACTCTTCGATGAACTGCAGGAGCGCGCCCGACAGCCCCGTCCACATTGCAGCCCTGCCCTCCGTCCCCACGCATTATGCGCGTCGCGCGCCAACTGTCAAGCCGCGCCCTACGGTCAGTGATTACCCCGACCGGTTCCCGCCCTCGATCAGCCGGAGGGTGCGGCTGTAGAGTTCGTCGGGGTCCATCCCAAACCGCTCGGCCAGCTTGTTGACCTCGCCGCGGATGTCGATGGTCTGGGTCGGCGGTCCGTCGACGTATTCGAGGACGAGCTTCTGGGCGTGGGGCATGCCGCCCACGAACTGGTCCATCAGCTTGCGGACGCCGGCCTCGAGGTTGGTGCGACCGTCGAGGTCGAACCGGCATGCCTCCTGGAGCTGGAGCTTGATCGCCTCGGTGATCGGCTTGGTCTTGGGGGCACCGGACGGGTTGCCGGACCGGCCCTTCCTCCACCGTGTCGCCGGACTCGGGTTAGGATTCGCCATGGCTGCTCCATCCCCGACCGGCAGGGATCGGCGGTGGCATCAGCCGTCCGCCAAACTCGCGTTGGCGATGATCGCCTCAGCGTCGCGGAGCAGCTCGTCGGCGTCCAGGCCATACTGCTCAGCGAGCCGCGCGGCCTCAACCTTGAGGTCGATCTTCTGGGTGGGCAGGCCCTCGTAGTAGGCGATGACCAGCTTGGCGGCATTGATGTCGCCGGCCATGAACATCTGCACGAGACGCGCGACGCCCATATCGAGTCGGGTCTGGTCGCCGCCGTGCGCCGAACCCTCTAGTTCCTTGGTCAGGGCGTCGGTGAACGGCTTCGTCTTCTTGCGACCGCCGGGGTTGCCGGACTGGCCCTTCCGGAAGCGCGTCACGGGGTTCGGATCACGATTCGCCATTCCTGCTCCTTTCCTGTTCTGAGGAATCATCCTCGGCCTCCGCGCGCCCGCTGCTCCAGGTCGCGCAGCACGCGAAGGTATCGTGCCCAGTGCTTCGGCCGTCGCCGGCGCAGCTCGGCGTGGGTCCCTGCTGGAGTCTCGTGCTGGGCGAGCGGCGGCGCGGGCCAGCGGCACAGGCCCCCGCCGGGGCGGTGCGGCCACCGGTACGCCTCACAGCGACAAGGCTCGTAGCGGGTCGCCGGCGTGAAGATGCGGCCGCGGGTTGGCAGCGGTCCGCGATGATGGCGCCCAGCATGGGCCACGCAGCGCTGGCGCGGATCGTCCCAGGCCGCCCAGGCGCGGCAGGCCTCGCCGTCCGCTCGGATGCCCGTGCAGCGGCGGCGGGCGATGGCATCAGCACTGTACACGACGCCCTCAAGGCGCCGATCCGGCCGCAGACGACGGGGAACCCCATGGACACCGCTCCATGGTGGTCACGCTGTGTCTCGACGCCCGAGCAACACCGGGGAACCCCATGCCGTCCCTACGTCGGTGGTCACGCTGTGTGTCGAAGGTCGCACCGCCCGTCGCTCCGGTGCTGCGGCTGTCCCACGCATCGTTTCCGTGCTCCCACCGCCCGGGCAGTCGATGCGTCGGCTGGGTTATCCAGTCGTCATGCGCTTGGATGCACTCCGCTAGCCTGCGGTCGCGACGCACGCGGTCGGGATTGCCGCTCCCGATGGCCATGGGTTGCCCGGACAGCAGCGCCGTCAGGGCGGCGTGCTGCTCGACCGTCAGTCGCTCGGGCGTCGCGGTGGCCCTCCCTGGCGCCGTCCCGTTCGTCGATGAGCGTCCCATCGCGCATTCCTCCCGTCATCAAAAAGCCCGCCGCCGACGCAGCGGCGAGCGGGCACAACATCCGCGGGATGCCCCGAGGGGCTCGCCGGGGAGTATAGCAGCCGGCGCCCATGGCTGCTCGCTCGAGAGCCGCGCAGCGGGTGGCCCGATGCGGGGCGGCCGCCGCCCCAGTAGCGGCCCGTCCCGGGCTCGGGCGTCCTGCGCCTGTGCCGAAT
>JACCZL010001029.1 GCA_013695975.1 Chloroflexota bacterium | reverse complement strand
GGCAACCAGGGCGCACGCCGTGCGCCCCTACTCAGCGTTCGGCAGCCCGACGGATCAGCCCTGATTCGCAGCAGGCCACAGCCAGTGTCACCACCGCGGTCCCGACGATCGCCGGTGCCCACGTCGTCGTGCAGCTCCTGTTCAGCACCCGCTACGGCTACCATCGCGACGAGCTGTACTTCCTGGCGACCGCCCGTCACCTCGCCTGGGGCTACGTCGACAAGCCGCCGCTGACGCCGGCGCTGGCCTGGCTGGCCGGGGCGCTCTTCGGCGACTCGCTAGTCGGGCTGCGCCTGTTCCCGGCCCTGGCGAGCGGCGCGGTCGTCCTCCTCGGTGGCCTGCTGGCGCGCGAGTTCGGCGGCGGGTGCTACGCCCAGGGCCTGGCCGCGCTATGCATGGCCGTCTCGACGTTCGTCTTGATCACCGGCCACGTGCTCGGGACGACCGCGTTCGACCAGCTTGCCTGGGCCCTTTGCGCCTACCTGGTGGTGCGCTTGCTGCGGACCGGCGACGAGCGGTTGTGGTTGCTGGTCGGGCTCGTGGCGGGTGTCGGGCTCCTGAACAAGCACCTCCTCCCCTTCTTCGGGCTCGGCGTAGTCGTCGGCCTCCTTCTTACCGAGGGGCGCCGGCCGCTCCGGAGCCCGTGGCTGTGGGTCGGTGGAGCCCTGGCGCTGCTGATTTTCGCGCCGAATCTGGTTTGGCAGATCGAGAACGGCTGGCCGACTGTCGAGATGACGCGCAACCTCCAGGCGAGGAGCTCGGGGTTCGGCGCCACCCTCGCCTTCGTCCCGATGCAGCTCCTGATGGTCAACCCATTCCTGGCGCCGCTCTGGCTGGCCGGGCTGTGGTGGCTCCTGCGAGCGCCGGACGGTCGCCGGTCTCGGGCGCTCGGCTGGGCGTACGTGGCGATCCTGGTCCTCCTCGTGGCCCTCGGCGGCAAGCCCTATTACCTCGCTCCGATGTACGTCGTCCTCCTCGCCGCGGGAGCCGTCCTCGCTGAGCGGGCGCTCCGTCGGCGGGCGCGCCGTGTCCTGATCGGGCTGGCGCTGGGGGCCGGCCTGCTCGCCGCGCCGATCGCCCTGCCGATCGTGCCCCCCGAGATGCTGAACACCCTTCCCGTCCACAACGCGAATCCGGAACTGGCCGAGACACTCGGCTGGCCGGAGCTGGTCGACACCGTCGCGGGGATCTACGAGTCGCTCCCGCCGGACGAGCGGGCTACGGCCGTGATCTTCACCGCCAACTACGGCGAAGCGGGAGCGATCGACCACCTCGGGAAGTCGCGAGGATTGCCGTCGGCGATCAGCGGCCACAACAACTACTGGCTCTGGGGACCCGGCCAGGCGAGAGACGGCACGACCATCGCCGTTGGGGTGCGTCGTGAGCGGCTCGAGCCGATCTTCGGCGAGGTCACGCTGGCTGGCCAGGTCGCCAACGCCCATGGCGTCGACAACGAGGAGCAGGGCGCTCCGGTCTGGCTGTGTCGGCAGCAGAAGCTAGGCTGGGTCGAAGCCTGGCCGAGCGTCAAGCACTACAATTGAGCTACTTCATGTCGGACGATCGGTTCCCCATCGTCATCAGCGGCGGCACCGTGGTCACGATGAACCCGGCCCGCGAGGTCGTGCGGGCGGAGGTGGTCGCCGGGGGGGACGGGTCGATTCAGGCACTGCTGCCGCCCGGTTCGCCATTGCCCGCGGGGGCGCGGGAGATCGACGCGACTGGGCGGGTCGTGATCCCGGGGCTGGTCCAGGCTCACCTGCACCTGTGTCAGACGCTCTTTCGGGGGCTGGCCGAGGAGCGGACGCTGCTGCGCTGGCTGCGCGAGCGGATCTGGCCGCTCGAGGCGGCGCACGACCCGGCCAGCTTGCGGGCCTCGGCCCGGCTCGGGATCGTCGAGCTGCTCCTGAGCGGGACGACGGCCATCCTCGACATGGGCACGGTCCACCACACCGAGCAGCTCTTCCTGGCCGCCGAGGCGTCGGGCATCCGCTACACCGGCGGCCAGGCGCTGATGGACGCCGGCTGGAGCACACCGGCCGGCTTGCTCCAACCGACCGATGTCGCCCTCGCCGAGAGCGACGCCCTGCGCGCCCGTTGGGACGGCGCGGCGGGCGGGCGGCTGCGCTACGCCTACGCCCCGCGCTTCGTGCTCTCTTGCAGCGAGCCGCTGCTCCGCGCCGTCGCAGAACGAGCCCGGGCCGGCGCGCGGGTCCACACCCACGCCAGCGAGCAGCAGGAGGAGCTGCGGGCGGTTCAGGCTGAGCTAGGAATGACCGACCTGGCCTTCTTCGCCCAGATCGGGCTGCTCGGCCCGAACCTCGTCCTGGCACATGGCGTCTGGCTCGACGAGGAAGGGCTGGCCGAGCTGGCACAGAGCGGCACCCACGTGACCCACTGCCCGGCTTCGAACTTGAAGCTCGGCTCGGGGATCGCGCCGCTCCGGGAGCTGCGCCGGCGCGGGGTGAACGTGGCCCTCGGGGCGGACGGCGCCGCCTGCAGCAATCGCCTGGACGCCTGGAGCCAGCTCTGGCTGGCCGGCCTGGTGGCGTCGGTTCGAGACGGCCCAGGCGCCCTCCACGCACCAGCGCTCTTCGAGCTTGCGACGCTCGGCGGGGCTCGCGCCCTCGGCCTCGAGGATCGGATCGGCAGCATCGAGCCTGGCAAACGCGCCGACCTCGTCCTCGTGGACCTGTCGCGCCATGCGCCCAACGGCGACGTCTACACCACCCTGGTGTACAGTGCCCGTCCGGACGACGTCCGCACGGTCATCGTCGACGGCAGCGTGCTCGTCGACGACGGGCACCTACTCACCCTGGACGAGGCGGCGGTCCGCGCCGAGGCGGTGGCCGAACGCGAGACGCTCCTTGGGCGAGCCGACATCGAGTCCGCCGCGACGGCCGGCACGCCGTGAATAATCGGGGCTGCTCTGGCAGGTGGCTGTGGTCTAGGATGTGGCAGCTCCGATGGTCATGGGGTCGCGGAGGGGGAGCATCTGGTGCGGCGGGGACGCCGCGGGAAGGGACCAACCCATGACTCGACCGACGGGCCGGATCCCAGATCTTCTTCAGGCCGCCGCGTGAGACCGACTCGATGAGTCCGGTGTCGCTCACCCTGGTGGCCGATGCCGTCCTAACCCTCGATGGCGCCGGCACGGTTCACGCTCCGGGCGCCGTCCAGATCGACGGGACGACAATCCGGGCGGTCGGCCCGTCACCGGAGCGACCGCCCGGCGAGGTCGTCGACCTGGCCGGATGCGTCCTCCTGCCCGGGCTGGTCAACACCCACACCCACTCCCCGATGTGGCTCTACCGCGGCCTGACCGAGGACGTGCCGCGCGGCGAGTGGCTGGCTGGCCGGATGAGCCCGCTGGAGGGGCGGGTCGGCCCGGCGGACTTCCGGGCCGGCGCCCTGGCCGGCTGCCTCGAGCTGTTGCTCAACGGCGTGACGACGATCGCCGATCGCTACGCCCACATGGACGCCGTGGCCCCGGTCGTCGAAGCCAGCGGCCTGCGGGCGGTGGTCGCTCACTCCAGCTACGATCGCACCGCCGCGGACGACATTACGGTGGCCGAACGCCTGATCGAGCGGTTCGGGACCGACCCCGGCCGCTCCCGCGTCTGGGCCGGGCTCGGCCCGCACGCTACCGACACCTGCGGCCCGTCGCTCCTCCGCGAGGTCCGCCGTCTGGCCGACCAGTCCGGAGCCCGCGTCTTCATCCACCTGGCCCAGTCGGCGGAGGAGGTCGCGGCAGTTCGGGCGCGCGGCGCACCGGGTAGCGCGGCGTACCTCGACGATCTCGGCCTGCTCGCCCCAGACGTCATCGCGGCGCATGCGACCTACCTAACCGATCACGAGGCCGACCTGGTCGGCGCGCGCGGCACGGCGATCGCCCACTGCCCGAGCAGCAACGCCAAGCTCGAGGGGCGAGTCGCGCCGATCGGCCGCCTGCGCGATGCCGGCGCGGTCGTCGGGCTCGGCACCGACGCCGCCGTGTGCAACAATGGCATGGACTTGTTCGAGGAGCTGAAGATGGCCGGGCTGCTCAATAAGGTGGCGGCGAGCGACCCTTCCCGCTTCACGACCGACGAGCTGCTCAGGATGGCGACCAGCGACGCCGCGCGGGCGCTCGGCGTCGACCACCTGGTCGGCTCGATCGAGCCGGGCAAGCGGGCCGACCTGGTCGCCCTCCGCCGAACCGTCCCACACTTGCTACCCTGGCACGACCCGGTTGCCAACCTCGTCTACGCGGCGCGCGGCTCGGACGTGGTTGCGGTCTGGGTGGATGGGGAGCAGTTGGTCGCCGACGGTCGCCCAATCCGACTCGACCCCGAGAAGATTCTGGCCGACGGGGTGACCGCGGCGAGCAGGTTGACCTATGTCGCGATCTGAGGGCCTCGGGACCGCCGAGCTCCATCCCCTGCTGCAGGTCGAGCTGCGCCTGCAGCGAGCCGGCTCGGTCCAACCGAGCACGGCCCGCGAAGGCTCGGGCGGGTGAAGCGCGTCATCATCGACACCGACCCCGGCATCGACGACACCGCCGCGATCTTCTTCGCCCTGACGTCCGACCGGCTGCGCGTCGAGCTGCTCACGACGGTCTTCGGCAACGCCAGGATCGAGGACACGACCCGCAACGCCCTGCGCATCCTCGAGACTGCCGGCCGCGCCGACATCCCGGTTTATCGAGGAGCCGGCAAGCCTCTGCTACGCGACCCGTTCTTTGGGACGCACATCCACGGCGAGGATGGGCTGGGCGACATCTTGACCAACAGTCCGAAGACCGCCCCCGGGGACCGGCACGCGGTTGCCCAGATCATCTCGCACGTCATGGCCGCGCCTGGCGAGATCACGCTCGTGGCGCTCGGGCCGCTGACGAACGTCGCACTCGCGCTGAGCCTTGAACCGGCGCTCGCGGGCGCGCTGGACGCCCTGGTCGTCATGGGCGGGGCGGTCAGGACGCGGGGCAACGTCACCCCCGTCGCCACCGCCAACCTGTTCAACGACCCCGAGGCGGCCGCGATCGTCTACCGCTCGGGTGCGCCGATCGTCCAGGTCGGCATGGACGTGTGCCGACCGACGCTGATCACCCACCGGCATCTGGACGTCATCCGACGGGGCGGCAACCCGATGTCCGAGCTGTTGATGACGGTGACCCCGTTCATCATGGCTGCCTACGAGCGCAATGAGGGTGTGACCGAAGGCGCGCATTACAACGACGTGCCGGCTGTCGCGTACCTGATCGATCCGACCCTCTTCGTCACCGAGAAGCTGCCCGTTCGGATCGAGACGACCGGCGAGCTGACGAGCGGACAGACCGTCGCCGACTGGCGCGGTCGCTGGGGGATGGAGCCGAACGCCGTCGTCTGCCTGGAGGTCGACGCCGCCCGTCTGGCCGACATGTTCGCCGAGGCGGTGGCAGGCGGGCGGGTCGCGCGCTGAGCGAGGGGTCGGTGGTCACTAGCCACTCGCTCAAGTAGCCAGGCCGCACCAGGCTGCGATCGTCTCGGCGTACAACCGGGTGGCTCGTTCGACGTCCGCCAGCTCGACGAACTCGTTGGCGACGTGGGCGGCATCCGAGGCGCCCGGCCCCCACACGATGGCCGGCGTCTGCGCGTGATGGATCAGGCTCTGCATGTCGTTGCCGGCGCCGTGGCCCTGGAGCTCGATCTCGCCGAGGCCGCCCGCGCGGGCTACCCCTCGGACCACGCCGACGAACGGGTGCTCGATGGGGAGGTCCGCGGAGGCGGTGTAGCCGATGCGCTCGAGGCCCAGCGGGTGGTCGCGGAGCCAGGGATCGGCGTGGCTCACGACCCGTAGGCGTTCGACCAGCTCGGCCTGGACCTGTTCGATCGTCTCACCCGGGGCGAACCCGAGGCGGGTCTCGAGCACGGCCTCACCGGCGACGCTCGACCGCCACGACCCGGCGTGCATGGTGCCGACCACGATCTCGACCGGACTGCCGTTCGGGAAGAGCGGATGCCTGACCCGTGCCCGACGGTCGGCCTCGAGGTCCATCAGCGCTCGGTAGACCAGCATCGACTTCTCGATCGCGCACACGCCTTCGGTCTTGTGGGCGGGGTGCGCCGAGCGCCCCTCGACGGTGATCCGGAAGTGCGAGACGCCGGCGTGCGCGGCGATCACCTCCATGCCGGTCGGCTCGCCGACGATCGCCGCGTCGGCCCGATAGCCGCGCAAGGCGCAGGCGAGGGCGCCGTTGCTGTAGGCCTCCTCGTCGATGACGCTCTGGATCAGGACGTCGCCGCGCGGGCGGATGCCAGAGGCGACGAGCGCCTCGACCGCCGAGAGCGCGGCCACCAGCCCACCCTTCATGTCGGCCGAGCCGCGGCCGTAGACCTTGCCGTCGACCTGCTCCCCACCCCAGGGATCGTGCGCCCAGGCGGCGCGCGGCTCGGCGCTGACGACATCCATGTGGCCCTGGAGGATGAGCGAGCGCCCGCCGCCGGCGCCGGCGAGGCGCCCGACGACCATCGGGCGGTCGCGGTAGCCGAGCTCCTCGAAGCCGGGGTAGGCACAGAACGCGGGGTGGCGTCGCACCTCATCGACGTCCGGCTCCCAGACGTCCACTTCGAGGCCCAGGTCGACGAGACGCTCGGCCATCAGCCGCTGGGCGTCCCCTTCCTGGCCGAGCAGGCTGGGGCAGCGGACGAGCGCCACCAGCAGCTCAGCGCGCTTGTCGGCGAGGTCCGTGACCGCCTGCTGGAGCTTGCTGTTGACCGACGTTGCCATGCCGTCCTCCTGATTCACCCACGGACGCGCCGAGGCGATCGTTGTCGTCCGAGCGTCCGGTCGGGCCGCGCCCGGGCGTCTTGATGGGAAGTTTACCCGCCGACTACAATGGCCTCGATCCGGGCGGCCTGGCCGACGCACCCGCTCGACACATCGGCGGCGAACCGCCACCGTGGAGGGACGCGATGAAGCGTGCAGATCCGACGAGTATTCTGACCCGCCGCCAGCTCCTCTGGCGACTCGGCGCCCTCGGCGTGACGGCGACGGCGGCGCTCACCGCCGCCTGTCAGCAGGGCACCCCCGCCGCCCCAGCCGGTGGCGCCCAGGCCGGTGG
>JACCZL010001028.1 GCA_013695975.1 Chloroflexota bacterium | reverse complement strand
CCCTCACCAGCCAACTGCGCGTCAGGTTCGCCTTCTGCCCCTCGACTTCCGTCTGGTCCCAAACCCTCCTCGCGGGCCGCTCGCCGTACAGCAGGCGCCCCTCGCGCTCGACCGCGGCGGGCAGCGAACCGACGACCGACAAGTTGCGCTCGAACGCCACGCTCGTCTGGATGAGGATGTCCTTCGGCACCTTCAGGTCGGACAGGGCGCGGTAGGCGGCGCGCTCCTGATCGCGGAGGGGCATGTCCACGTTGCGGACCAGCACGTAGAGATCGTAGTCGCTGTCCACGGTCGCGTCACCGCGGGCCCGCGAACCGAAAAGATAGATGCGTTCGGGATCAAGCGCCTCGACCAGCCGGCGGACGGCCTCGGCCAGCACACCGTCTGCGAGCGTGACCCGTTCAGCGACCATGAGCGGTGCCCCTGGGTGAGCGTGATCAGATTATAGCTGTCGGTCCGGATGGTAGAGGCAGACGGGCCCGGCCCTTCCCACAGCTACCTGGTAGCGTCTACCGCCTCCCAGCCGGCGGCGTTCGGGCGGGCGATACCCGGGGTTGGTAGGTGGGCGACGAGGAGGAGGCTGCCGGCACGATGGGCCTCGTCGAGGATGCGGCGGCGGCTCTCGGCCGACATCTCGGGTAGGAGGTCGAAGCCGGGCGACCACTCCGGATGCTCGAACTGGGCGGGGTGATGGAGGAGGTCGCCGGTGTAGATCGCCATCTCGGAGCCTGAGGTCAGGGCGACGCAGACGTGGCCCGGGGTGTGGCCGGGCGCGGCGATCAGGCGGACGCCGGGCGCCACCTCGACCTCGGCGTCGACCAGGTTGAGCTGGCCGTGTTCGGCGAGCGGGGGCAGCTTGTGGGCCAGCCAGGGCGCCTGGGCCATCGCCTCGGGGGTGGTCCAGTAGCGCCACTCCCCCTCCCAGAGCCAGTAGCGGGCATTCGGAAACGTCGGAGCGTAGTCGTCACCCCGCCGCTCGGTGGCGCCGCCGACGTGGTCGCCGTGGGCGTGACTCACGACGACCGTGTCGATGGCGGCCGGCTCGACGCCGAGCGCGCGCAGGCTCTCGAGCAAGCGACCACAGTCCCCGCCGTAGCGCGCCGCGAGCAGCGGCTCGTCACGTCCGGTGCCGGTGTCGAGTAGGATCAGACGCTCGCCCGACCGCACCAGGACGCAGTTGACCGAGAACTGGACCTTGCCGGCATGGTCCAAGTCGACCACGCGCCGCCACTCGTCGGCCTGTGGCGATGCGAACAGCCTGTCCGGGTCCATCGCCAATCGCCCATCCGAAACCGTCATCACCTCGAGTGCCCCGATCCGCATGCTCACGCTGCCACCTCCTGCTGGCGATTGTACGCCGCCTCGTCGGTCTGACTATAGTCAGGTACAGAGGATCAGCACCCCGACCACGCTGGGAGGCGACCATGACCGAGGCGACGACGGCCACTGCCACCGACGACCTCCACGACGGGATCGTCTGGCGACCATCCGAGGAGTATCTGCGCACGAGCCGACTCAAGCGCTTCATGGATCGCCACGGGATCGCCGATTACGACGCGCTACTCCGCCGCTCGACCGAGGACGTGGCATGGTTCTGGGAGGCCGCCTGCGAGGACCTTGCCATCGAGTGGTATCGCCCCTTCGAGCAGGTCGTCGACCTGTCGCGCGGCGTGCCCTGGGCGCGTTGGTTTGTCGGAGGCCGACTCAACTACGTCCACAACGCCCTCGACAAGCACGTCTCGACCGGTCGGCGCAACAAGCTGGCCGTGATCTGGGAGGGTGAGGACGGCGCGATCCGCAAGTACACCTACTGGGAGCTCTGGACCGAGACGAATCGGGTGGCGAACGCCCTGCGAGCGCTCGGCGTCGGCAAGGGCGATCGGGTCGGCATCTTCATGCCGATGGTTCCGGAGGTCTGCATCGCGACGCTCGCCTGCTCGAAGATCGGGGCGATTTACACCCCGATCTTCTCTGGCTACGCCGCCCAGGCGATCTCCGCGCGGCTCGACGACTGCGCGGCCAAGGTCCTGATCACCGCCGACGGTTTTTACCGTCGCGGCGGGGTCGTCAGGATGAAGGAGGTCGCCGACGAGGCGGTCGCTCGGGCGCCGACGGTCGAGCACGTCCTGGTCTGTCGACGGCTGGGGCGAGAGGTCCCCTGGACCGAAGGGCGCGACGTCTGGTGGGACGAAGCGATCAGGTCCCAGCCGCGGACCTACCCGACCGAGCAGACCGATCCAGAAGACCCGTTCATGCTGATTTACACCTCGGGGACGACCGGGCGGCCCAAGGGCGCCGTCCACACCCACGGCGGCTTTCCGATCAAGGCCACCCAGGACATGGCCCATTGCTTCGATGTCGGGGAGCGCGACCTGATCTTCTGGTACACCGACATGGGCTGGATGATGGGCCCGTGGCTGTTCATCGGCGCGCTGACCCTCGGGGCGACCGCGCTGTGTTACGAGGGCAGCCCTGATTACCCGGGACCAGACCGCGTCTGGGACATCGTCGAGCGACATGGGGTGACGGTCCTCGGCATCTCGCCGACCGCGATCCGCGGCATGATCCCGTTGGGCGTCGATTGGGTCACTCGGCACGACCTCACCTCGCTGCGCGTCCTCGGCGGCACCGGCGAGCCCTGGAACCCGGAGCCGTGGACCTGGTACTTCCAGAATGTCGGCGGCGGACGCTGTCCGATCATCAACTATTCTGGCGGGACCGAGATTTCCGGCGGGATCACCGGGTGCAACACGATCCGACCCCTCAAGACGTGTTCGTTCGTCGGCCCGATCCCCGGGATGGCGGCCGACGTCCTCGACGAAAGCGGCCAGCCGGTCCGCGGCGCGGTCGGCGAGCTGGTGGTCAAGCAGCCCTGGCCGGGGATGACCCGCGGCTTCTGGAAGGACCCCGAACGGTATGAGGAGACCTACTGGTCGCGCTGGCCGGGCGTCTGGGTCCACGGCGACTGGGCCACCATCGACGACGACGGGTTCTGGTTTATCCAGGGTCGCTCGGACGACACGATCAAGATCGCCGGCAAGCGGCTCGGTCCGGCCGAGGTCGAATCAGCGGTGGTGAGCCACCCGGCCGTGGCCGAGGCCGCCGCGATTGGCGTGC
>JACCZL010001016.1 GCA_013695975.1 Chloroflexota bacterium | reverse complement strand
GTCGCGTTGCTCGAGACCTGGAAGCCGCGGCTCCAGCCGAATGGTGGCATCTGGCTCCTGACCCCCAAGCGCGGCCAGCCAGGTTACGTCGACCAGCGCGAGCTGATCGCGGCCGGGCTCGCCGCTGGCCTGGTCGACAACAAGGTCTGCTCGGTCTCCGACACCACGAGCGCGATGCGCTTCGTCATCCGCAAGGCGGATCGCCCGCCGGCGCGCTGAGCCGGCCAGAGTAGAATCGCGCCATGAGGAGTCGCGCCATGGCTGAAGCGCTCGCCGCACGTTCCTGCGTCCCCTGTCGCGGTGGCGTTCCGACGCTCACGCGCGAGCAGATCGCCCCGCTCCTCGAGCAACTCGAGGGCTGGACGGTCGAGGACGACAAGAAGCTGACGAAGTCGTACCGCTTCGGCAACTTCCGCGAGGCGCTAGCCTTCGTCAACACGGCGGGCGAGATCGCCGAGGCCGAGGGCCACCACCCGGACCTCCACCTGGCCTGGGGGCATGTCGGGGTCGAGTTGTGGACCCACAAGATCGGCGGCCTGCACGAGAACGACTTCGTCATGGCCGCCAAGCTCGACCAGACCCGCGCGGGGCTGCCGTAGTCTCGGGAGGGCAAGATGGGCATCAACCGGATCGTGGTCACCAGGTCGGTCGCTACGCTGGTCGCCGAGGCCGACGAGGAGATCGAGCGAGATTCGCCCAACGACGACGCCTCGGTCGATCGCTGGGGCGAGCTGCTCCAGGCTCAGCTCAGCGAGCAGCTTCCGGGCGCCGACATCGAGATCCGCATCGTCCGCGCCTCGCAGTCCGGCCTCGACGTCGACGTGCAGGCCGACAGCGCGGAAGAGGAGCGCTCGGCTCGCGAGGCGGTGAGGCGTATCTGCGAGACCCTCGACGAGAGCGGGGAGTGGGTCGTCCCCGAGGTCGGCGGCTAGCGACCCCGGCGATCGTGCGGTCTGACGGCTAGACTCGGGCCAGGAGTCTCAGCGCGCAGTGGCGCCACGTCTCGGTCGATCACGCTTGTCACACCTCCAAGCGCGTCAGGAGCTCGCGGCCTGCCCGGCGGGTCCGCTCGTCGCCGGCATCGAGCAGATCGAGGGCGACGGTCGAGGGTGGTGCGAGTCGGCAGCCAGGCGGGAAGGGCCAGATGTGGTCGATGGCGCGGATGAGGACGTTGGGATTGGAGCTTGGTTCCAGCAAGTACGTTTGTTGGAGCCCTGGCAGCCGCGCCGCCGGCACGTAGGCTTCGGCGACCCCGAGCGCGACGATGTCCGCGGCGTAGGCCGCGGCAGCGCTCACGCCGGTCCACACGACATCGGGTTCGTCGAGGATGCGCGGCACGTCGCTCGGGTGCGCGCGCGCACGATGGAGCCGACCGCGGGTGCGAAGCCGCGGCGCGAGACCCACCAGCATCTCCGCGACGGGTCCACGACCGAGCCGCTGGCGAGCCCGCCAGCGGACGAGGCGATCCTTGAGGTAGCTGTCCCAAGAGCCCGGCTCAGGCTGAGGCTTAGTAGCGAGCCACAGCACGGCCCAGGCGCTCCGAGTACTCAGGGGGCGCCCAGCGGCGACTGTGAGGTCCAGCCGAGCATCCACCGCTGCCTGGTCGAGCAGCCAACGCCCGCCCACCTTCCGCGCCTCGAGCTGGCCGGACGCGATCATAGCCCGCACGCGCGCCTGGTTGACCCCCAGACGGGCCGCGACCCCAGAAACCGTGAGAGACGATTCGGTCGACATGTTTCACAACTATAGCATTTCCGCTATAGTTGTGAAACGCTGGCCCGAATCTGGGGCACGCCCAGGTCCGTCACGGAGTGTGAGGCAGGAGTAGAGCAGGTGACCAGAGTAGATTATCCCACCTCTCGGACCATCACAGCCGACGGCCCCAGAGCAGGCGCTCTGGGGCCGTCTTGCAACGCAGAAGCGGGTGGGCGACCTGGGACTCGAACCCGGGACCTCACGGATGTGAACCGTGCGCTCTAACCAACTGAGCTAGTCGCCCGCGCTATCCGGGATTATACGTCGTCTCGGATGGCTCAGCAACGACGGCGACGGCGCGCGCCGGTTGCGCTACTATGGGGGCATCTCGTCGACGACGACGGCGTGGCGAAGGGCGCCGATGGTCCCGATCCAGCAGCTCGCGGCTCGCAGGGCGGGGCCGCTCCACCTGGTGATCGGCACGACTGGGCACCGCGACCTGCGCGAGGAGGATCGCCCGTCGCTCGAGGCGCGGGTCCGCGACATCGTCGTCGGCTTGCAGACGCGCTACTCGAACACGCCCCTGACGTTGCTCTCGCCGCTGGCCGAGGGCGCGGACCGCCTCGTCGCGCAGGTCGCCCTGGAGCGCGGGGCCCGGCTGATCGTCCCGCTGCCGATGGCGCGGGCCGAGTATGAGGAGGACTTCGCCGCCCCGGCGTCGCGGGCTGAGTTCGCCGCGCTAGTCGAGCGGGCGGACGAGTGCTTCGTCGCCCCCTTGCCCACGGGCCTGGACGCCGGGACGACCGGTGAGGCGCGCGATCGGCGCTACGCCAACGTCGGGGCCTACGTCGTCCTCCATGCCCAGGTCCTGATCGCGCTCTGGGATGGCCGGATCACGAACCTGGTCGGCGGGACCGCCGAGATCATCCGCTTCCAGCTCGAGGGTGTGCCGGAGCCGTATGCCCCGCCGCGGAGCCCGCTCGACGCGCCGGAGACGGGCCCCGTCTACAATATCGTGACGCCCAGGCTCAGCAGCCCCGACGTCGATGGGCCGCTGAGCCTCCGCGCGCTGTTCCCCCGCGGCTATGTCGACGACGCCGGGGCGGAGGCCGCGTTCGACCGGATCTACGCCCGCATCGACACATTCAACCGAGACGCGCTGGCGCTGGAATCGCGGCTCACCCGGGCGCGCGAAACGAGCCGGGACTATCTGCTGCCCGAGACGGAAGCGGCCGCGCTGCCGCCCGCCCTGGCGTCGGCCCGGGCGTGCTACGCCGTCGCCGATGCGCTGGCGCTCCACTTCCAGCGGCTGACGCTGCGGACGCTGCACACGCTGCTCGGCCTGGTCTTCCTGGCGGCGCTGCTCTTCGCGGTGTATGACCAGGTGCAGGATGAGGTGCCTGAGGTCTGGCTTCTGCATGGGCTCGCGCTGCTGATCGCGTACATGGTCTACCGCTGGGCCAGACGACGCGAATACGAGGTCAAGTACCTCGATTACCGCGCCCTGGCGGAGGGGCTGAGGGTCCAGTTCTTCTGACGCCTGACCGGCCTGAGCGACTCGGTCGCGCGGCACTACCTGCGGAAGCAGCGGAGCGAGCTGGACTGGATTCGCAACGCCGTTCGGGTGCTGGGCATCGCGGGCGACGACACCGCCGAGGCGCCGACAGCAGCGGAGCGGCACGGCCGACCGCGCCTGGTCCTCCGGCACTGGGTCGAGGACCAGGCGGCCTACTTCGCCCGAGCGACCCGGCGCGATGACCGCCGCCGGCGGCGCCAAACCCGCATGGCCCAGGTCTTTTTCCTGGGCGGCCTCGGCCTGGCAACGTTCGCAGCGCTCCTCAGCATCGTCCCGCGGCCCTCGCGAGACATCCTCGGCCTGCTGATCGCCATCGGCAGCCTGGCCTCGGTCAGCGCTGCCCTGCTGCGCAACTACGGCCAGACGCTGGCTCTGGCCGAGCACACCAAGCAGTACGAGCGGATGAGCCGCCTCTTCGCCGACGCCAGGGAGCAGCTCGAGGCAGCGATCGACGGCGGCGACGACGCCCGCGCTCGGACCCTGATCGAGGAGCTGGGCAAGGAGGCGCTGGCCGAGAACGGCGATTGGGTGCTGCTCCACCGCGAGCGGCGGATCGAGGTCCCCGACGCCCGCTGACCGGTCGGCGGTTCAGGAGAACAGCCGTCGCCACCACGGCTTGCGCTCGGCGGAGTCGCTTGGTCGCGGGCGCGCTACCGGCTCGTCGCGATCGACGGGATGTGTCCGGCTCCGCTCTTGGCGGCCCAACTGGTGTGCTCGCGCGAGATCGCGCCCTCGCTGTCGACGACCGCCGCGACGAACGCCGCCTCAGTCGCCGCGCCGGTCACTCGCTCGCGGATCTCGGCCAGCTCGTCGCGGGCGATCAGATAGCTCAACTGCAGCTCGTCGAACCGCTTCGCCTGGCCCCAGGCCACGACCGACGTCGAGAGGGTGGTGAAGACCCCGACCAGGTTCCAGCGCGGGTCGACCGTCCGCACCAGCGCCACCCCCACCGCCAGCGCCTGCGCCCCGAGCGACGCCTTGAAGAGCCAGCCCGAGCGGGTCGCGTTGTAGCGTGCCCTGGCGCCGTACCAGGTGATCTGATCGTCGAGCCGGCCAGCCAGGTAAACCGCGCGTCGGCCCTGCCAGTTGGTAGCGCGGACCTGGCGCATTCGCTCGGTGATCGCGGGGCCATCCTCGGTCTCTCGGGCGACCTTCAGGCGGACGATCGGGCTCGCCTGACCCACCTTGCGCAGCGTCTGCGCCAGCTCCGCGTCGGCGCGCGCGTCCTCGTCGAAGGGCGGCACCCGCATCATGTACCGCCAGGTCACGGTCTTGGCGCTCTCGGCGACCGCCCGCCCCTCAAACCAGGCCCGGTCGGTCCGAGCCTGGCGCCGATGCGTGGTGGCGAGGCCGGCGATCAGGAGCAGCGCGGCAGCGAGCAGCGCGGCGTCGGCCGGGAAGTCCACTCCGGGCATAGCGCCGACCGCGCTCACGACCGCGGCCAGGAGCGGGATACCCAGCTCGATCAGCGTCGATCGCAGGTACCAGGCCTGCCCCCGCGTGGCCACGCGCTCGGCCGCCCGCGCGAGCGGCGGATAGTCGCCCAGCTCGAATCCGTCGACACGGCGATCCGGGTCGCTCTCGGGACGTTCTGGCGCTGCGCTCACCTCGCTCACTCCCAGCTCGTCTTCGGAGAGGCCGTTCCTCGCCGCGGCCCGCTCGCTGCGCTCAACTCTCCGGGTCGGGCAGGTCCGGGCAGGTCTTGCGGTACGGCACGTCGCCAAGGTACTGGCGCCACTCCTGGGTCCGCAGGTTGCGGTTGGCCCGTCCGCAGGCCCGCGCACGCCACGACTCGGCGCCGACCGGCCACAGCCGCACGGTCGTGTCCGTGCCGCCTGACGCCAGCATCTCACCGTCCCGGCTGAACGCCAACGACGAGAGGCTGGGCAGGGACGGGGCATAAAAGGCGTGGCCGACGAGGGGCTTGCCGACGGCCCGATTGGTCGCGATATCCCACAGCCGGATCGTCGCGTCCCAACTGCCCGACGCCAGCGTCTTGCCGTCGGGGCTGAACGCCACGCTCGCCACCGTGTCGGTGTGGCCGGAGAATGCCGCTCCGGCCGTCCGGCCGGTGGCGGCGTCCCAGAGCCAGACGCGCTGATCCTTGCCCCCCGATGCGAGCGTCTTGCCGTCTGGGCTAAACGCAACCGTCATGACCACGTGGCCATCCACCCGCAACGGCTGGCCGAGGGCCTGACCGCTGCTGACGTCCCAGACCTGAACGCCGCCATCGTCACTGGCTGAGGCCAGCGTTCGGCTGTCGGGGCTGAACGTCACCTCCTCGACGTCGTCGCTGTGGCCGGCTAGCGGCTGACCGATCGGCTGGCCGCTGGCGGCGTCCCAGAGCCGGATCGTCCGGTCTTTACCTGCCGATGCCAGGCTCTTGCCGTCCGGGCTGAACGCCACAGTCAGGATCGCCGCGGTGTGACCGGTGAGCGGCCGGCCGCGCGGTCGGCCGGTGCCGGTGTCCCACAGCCAGACGCTCCCGTCCTGGCCGCCGGCCGCGAGCGTCCTGCCGTCTGAGCTGAACGCCACGTCGTTCACCTCGGACCTGCTACCTTCGTTTGGATCGACGAGAAGCTGCCCCACGGCTTGGCCGGTCGTGGCGTCCCACAGGCGGATGCTCGCGTCCGCGCTGCCCGAGGCGACGATCCGTCCGTCCGGGCTCAACGCCAACCCCGAGACACCACTGGTGTGGCCAGTCAGGACCCGACTGATTGCGCGGCCAGGCGCGACGGTCCACAGCACGACCGTGGCGTCGAGGCCGCCGGCCGACGCCAGCAGCGTGCCATCCGGGCTGAACGCCACGCTCCGAATCCGGTCGTTATGCCCGATCAGCGGCTGGCCGACGGGCCGGCCGGTTGCCGCGTCCCACAGCCGGACGGTCTTGTCTAGACTGCCGGACGCGAGCAGCCTTCCGTCGGGGCTGAACGCCAGACTCAAGACGAGCTCGGCGTGCCCGGCCAGCGGCTGGCCGATCGCCTCACCGGTCGCGGCGTCCCACAGGCGGACGGTCCGGTCTCCGCCTCCCGATGCCACGACTTTGCCGTTCGGGCTAAACGCCACACTCAGCGCCGCGGTTGGGTGCAGGCCGAGCGGGTTGCCAACAGCCTGGCCGGTGGCGGTGTCCCACAGTCGGATGCTCGCATCTACACCGCCGGACGCCAGGGTCTTGCCGTCTGGACTGAACGCCAGGTTCCACACCTCACCGCCGTCGCCAGCGAGCGGCTGCCCGACGGATTGACCGGTGGTCGGGTCCCACAGCCTGATCGTCCGGTCGAGGCTGCCCGAGGCCAGCAGCCTGCTGTCGGGACTAAACGCCACACTCGCGATCCCGCCGGTGTGTCCGGTCAGCGGCCGACCGACCGGCTGGCCGCTGGCGGTGTCCCACAACCTGACGGCGTTGTCACCAGCGCCCGCCGCAAGCAGCTTGCCGTCGGGGCTGAACGCCACGGTCTTGAACGTGTAATCGTCCGCCCGAAGCGGCTGACCAATGGTCTGGCCAGTGGTGGCGTCCCATAGCCGGATGCTCCCGTCGTCGCCGGCCGAGGCCAGGGTCTTGCCGTCCGGGCTGAACGTCACAGCCCACACAGCCGCCTCATGGCGCAGGTAGGTCAGCAGATGGGGACTGGATGCCAGCCCGCTCAGCAGGCTGCTGCGCGCTTCCAGGGTGTCGCTGGCCCGATGCGCCTCGACGCTCAGCAGCATCGCCAGGGGAAGTCGGTCATCGGGCAGGGCGACCGACTGCGCCGACAACTGGCGCGAGAGGGCGACTCGGCGCTGCTCCTCGGCGACCTGACGCTGCTCCTCGGCCTGCCACCATTGCAGCCTGGCAGTGGCCGCCAGCAGCAGGAAGAACAGCGCCGCCCCGACCGCCAGCCCCAGCGTCCGCCGCCGCGCCCGCTCCCGCGCCCGCCGCTCCCCCTCCCGCAGCCCCACGCTCGCCGCCAGGAAGCCCCGCTCCTGCGCGTTCAGCAGCTCGGCGTGCCCCTCCCGCCACTCGACCGCCTCGGCCAGCCGCGCCCCTCGATACAGCAGCCCCTCGTCGCGCCCCAGCCGCTCCCACTCCTGGGCCGCCTCGGTCAGCCGCCGATGCACCCGCAGCGCCGCCCGGTCCTCGTCCAGCCACTCCCGCAGCCGTGGCCAACCCCGGATCAGCGCCTCGTGCGAGATGTCGACCCAGCCCTCCCCGGCCTGCTCGTCCCGACTCGTCGTCAGCAGCCGGGCGTTCGTCAGGTCGCGGAGCACCGCCTCGACGGCCGACCCCTCGCCACCCCGAGCGACCAGCTCGCCCAGCGCCGCCCGCCGCCGGGTGTCCTCGGTCCCTTCGCCAGGCTGGGTCAGCCGCAGCAGCGCCCGCCGCGCAATCGCCTGCTGCTCGGGGCTGAACGTGCCGTAGATGGCGTCGGCCCGCTGGGCCAGCGCCCCCTCGACCCCGCCGCTGGCGCGATACCCCTCGAGCGTCAGCATCGCCCCGCGCCGCCGCTCCCACAGCTCGAGCAGGGCGTGCTCCAGCAGCGGCAGCGCCCCGGGCCGCTCGGCTACGTCGTCCAGGATCGTCTCGGTCAGTCCCTCCTCCAGCTCGAGCCCGACCCGCCGAGCCGGCTCGACGATCACCTGCCGCAGGTCGTCGCGGTCCATCGGGCTGACCAGCAGCTGCTGCGCGGCCAGCGCGCTCGCCAGCTCGGGATAGGCCGCGCAACGGTGGTAGAAGTCGGCCCGCATTGTCAGCACCACCACGCTCCGCCCTTCGGGGACGGTTGCCGCGTAGAGCAGGTTCTGGAGCAACCCCCGCCGCTCCGCCTCGTCGCGGCAGAGGGTGAAGACTTCCTCGAACTGGTCGACCACCCACACCAGCCGGGCCCCCTCGGGCTGTCCGGCCAGCGCCAGCGCCCCGCCCAGGTCGAGCGTCCGCGCGTCGGTCGCCAGGCGGTCGAGCGTGTCCTGCATCGCGCCACCCCTGCCCAGCTCGGCCAGGTGGGTCGCCAGCTCGGTCAGCGGCCGCCCGCCGGGCTTGAGCACCCGGATGGTCCAGCTCTCGCTGCCGGGCAGCGCCCCCCGCCGCAGGGCTGGCACCAGCCCGGCCCGCACGACCGAGGACTTGCCGGAGCCGGACGGCCCCAGCACGGCCAGGAAGCGGCCCGCCTTGAGCTTCTCGACCAGCCGCTGCACATCGCCCTCGCGCCCGAAGAAGAAGTCGGCGTGGGCCTCGTCGAATTGCTGCAGGCCGCGGTACGGGCAGACGTCGTCGCGCGGCGCAATCGGCGTCCCCGGCCCGAACGGGACGCCCTGGATCGCACAGACCAGGGCCTGGAACGCCCGCGGGGCCTCGACC
>JACCZL010001007.1 GCA_013695975.1 Chloroflexota bacterium | reverse complement strand
TACCGCCAGCGGACGGTACAGCGGTCGCCGGCGGCGAACTGCTCCTCGGCCTCGAATTGGGCGCTCGGCGAGGAGCGGAAGAACGATTCCCAGACCGCCCGCACGGCGGCCTGTCCGACGTAGCGGGGACCGTCTGGCGGTGGGGAGGTGCTCTCGAACACGCAGTCGTCGGTCATGAGCGCCATAATGGCGTCGACATCGTGGCGGTTGAAGGCGTCGTTGAATCGCTCGACGGTCGCGACGGTCGAGGCCGTCGCGGCGTCCGCTCTGAGGGTGTGTTGCATGGATGGTCACCTCACGACTGAGTGGGGATGGTGGGCAGTCCCGATCGGTTCGAGTCTCCACCTCAAGGGCGCGCGAGGAAAAACTGGTTGAACGGGTTCTCGATCGGCAGCTTCTCGAAGCGGGTGAACCCCGCGCCAGTGGCGATCTCGCGGGTTTTGGCCGGGCCCATGCAGGCGCCGTAGCCCTTGCCCCCGTGGGCGAGCGAGGCCGGCATGCACTGGAGCCCGCTGATTGAATAGAAGAGGCGGCCAACCGGGTTGATGTTTTCCTCCAGGTGGTCCGAGACGTTCCGCTCGATGATGAACCAGGCCCCGTCGGCCTTGAGTGCGCCACGGACGGAGCGAGCACAGCCCTCCGGGTCGACCATGTCGTGCAGGCTGTCGCAGTTCATCATCAGGTCGAAGTCGCCGGTCTGGGGGAGCTCGGTCGAGCCGCGCGCTTCGAAGGTCGTGTTCTGGCTCAGTCCGGCCGCCTCGGCGTTCGCGCGGGCCGCGTCGACGACGGGGCCGTAGTTGTCGAAGCCATAGAAGCGCGACTTCGGGAACGCCCTGGCAAGGACCATGATGGCCTGGCCCCGGCCGCAGCCAATGTCGGCGACCTTGGCTCCGGCCTCCAGGCGGGGGATGTAGCCGGTGGCCGGTAGCCACTCCTGGACCAGGAAGTTGAGGTAGCCGGTACGGAAGAGGCGCTCGGTTCCCTCAAAGGTGTCCTCGCCGTACTCGCTGTAGGGGACCCCGCCGCCCTCGCGGAACGCCCGCATAATGGACGGAATGACGCCGTAGTGGCTGGGCATCATCTGGACGATGCCCTGGACGAAGACCGGGCTGTCCTCGTTGGCCAAGACCATCGCCTTGGCCGCGGGGAGCGCGAAGGCCTCCGTGGCCGGGTCGTAGTCGACCAGCTCGGAGGTGGCCATGACCGAGGCCCACTCGCGCAGGTAGCGCTCCTGCAGGCCGGTCTTCTCGGCGAGCTGAGGGACGGTCAGCGGGCCGTCCTTGGCCAGCGTCTTGAACAGGCCCATGCGATCCCCCATGTAGATGTGCGCGCCGGACATCGCCGCGGCGAGGTCGCCGACAACCTTGAAGGCGAACCCCATAATCTCGTCCATGGTGGGGGCATTCGGTACTGCTGTGGTGGTAGTCATGGATAGCCTCCCTTTCGCCCTCCTTCTCGAGGGCCTCGCCAGTTGCACGGATCACGTGACGCGTGCAGGTCAGTCCATCGACACTTCCTCCCGGTTCGCGCAGCGCCGCGAGCGATCTCGGTCGCGTCCATGACGACCAGGACGTCGGCCGCGACGGCGCGAACCGAGAAGGCGCCTGAGCCGTCGTGGAGCAGGATGCGGCCGGCCGCCTCGAGGATCGCCGCGCGGGCCGCTCCGCGCTCGCGAGCAACTGCTGCCACTCCGCCTCCCGATTCGCATTGATCGAGCGATGAGGTCAGTCGCCTAATTACACGGCGTGACGCAACGATTGTCAAGAGCGCAAGCGCCGGACCTCCTCCATCTCAGACTGTGGACGTCCGCTAATGGTTGACGACGAGGTGATAGCCGCGCTCCTGCAGGCGCACGATCTCGAAGACGGCCGCCGGAATCGTGAGGACGCCGGGGGCGAGGTTGGCCATGATCTCGTCGGTGATCTGGGCCGCGGTCAGGTTGTCCGGGTTCCGATTGTCGGAGACCGCCAAACTGGCGTGTCCGTGGATCGTCTGGTGTCAAGTCAGGAAGGTGACGCCTCGCTCCATCAGGCCGACCATGCCGGAGTCGTTCCACAGGCTTTGCGGGTCGCTCGGTGGGAGGTCGGACCCGCCGGTCGTCGTCCGAGGGTAGAAGATGTTGCGCGTGGCTGGCTGCTCGGTCGCCGGGTCGACCACGCCGTGCTTGGCGCCGAGCTGGTACTTCTCCCAGATCGCGTCGTTGTAGGTGGCGATGTTGGCGGTGGCGTAGCACTGGACCGCGACCTTGAGGCTGCCGGGCGGCTCGCCGTACGAGAACTGTGAGCCGTTCAACCCGTTGCGGATGTTCTGCCAGACGATCGGGTTCTGAATGTTCACGAACTGGTAGAGCTGGTAGTGCAGAGCCGGACCGCCGACCGCCGCCTCGTACGCGTCCTGGAACTCGGCTGGTTGCAGGTTGTGCGCCCGCGCGGACGTCACCAACCCGGCCGCCACAGCGGCGCCGAGGGCCGCCGCGCCGCGTAGCGCCGTCCGCCGGCTGACCTCCAGACCACGTCTCTTCGTCTGATCGTCCATTGGGTCACGCTCCTTCCTTCTGCTCCTCTCCTGCTGAACGCGTACCGACGGAAAGTTCGGTCCACGCTTTGCTTCAGACCAGGTGAGGCAGACTCCATCGAATTCGGCCCACCTATCTGACCCCGCTGCCGACCACCAGCTCGCAGGGGCCCTCGAAGCCGCTCGGGCCTTCGAATTGGCGCAGCTCCGCCTCGATCTCGTCCCAGGCCGCTGCGCGGTCCGCGTCGCTCAGGCCGGCCAGCATCTGGTGGAGGGCGCCGAATGATTCTCGCTCGAAGCGGACGCACTCGGCCGCCGTCGACAGGCGGAGCGGCGAGGACACGATCCGGCTCTCGACGTCGCGGAAGCCGGCCTGTCGGAACGCCTGCTCGAGGGCGCCGGGGGCGCCGAGGCTGAACGGGCCGGGCTGGCCGGGCACCGGCGGCGGGAGCTGGGCGCGGCGACGGATGATCCCGACCGGGATCGAGAAGAAGCGATTGTGCTCGGGCGTCGTGTAGACCGCGGCGGCCACCCGCCCGCCCGGCTTGAGCACGCGCCGCATCTCGGATAGGGCCCGCTGCTGATCGGGGA
>JACCZL010001005.1 GCA_013695975.1 Chloroflexota bacterium | reverse complement strand
GGGCCTTGAGCACCGCCTCCTTGGCGTCGTCGAGGATGGTGTAGACGGCCGGGACCAGGACCAGCGTCAGCAGGGTCGAGCTGATCACCCCGCCGATGATGACGACGGCCATCGGGGCGCGCGACTCACCGCCTTCCTCCAGCTTCAGCGCCAGCGGGAGCATCGCGAAGACGACCGTACAGGTGGTCATCACGATCGGCCGCAGGCGGGTGTAGGCGGCCTCGAGGAGCGCGGCATTGCGGGCCAGCCCACGCCTCCGGAGTGTGTCGGTGAAGTCGACGAGCAGGATCGCGTTCTTCCCAACCAGGCCCATCAGCATGATCATCCCGATCATCGAGAAGATGTTGAACGTGTTTCCCGTCAGGTAGAGCCCGCTGAACGCCCCGACCAGGGCGACCGGTAGGCTGAACATGATCGCGAACGGCGTCAGCCACGACTCGAAGAGGGCCACCATCAACATGTAGATCAAGACCACCGAGAGCGAGAGCGCTTGAAGCAACGTCAGGAACGCCTGCTCCTGCTGCTGAACCTGGCCGGCGTACACCAGCCGATAGCCTTCCGGTAGCGGGATCTGATTCGTCGCGGCCCGCACGTCGCGGGTCACGTCGCCAAGCGATCGGCCGGCCACGTTGCCGGTGACCTCGATCACGCGTTGGCGATCGGTCCGCTGGATCCTGGCGGGGCCAGAGTCGCGGATCAGCGTGGCTACCTGGTCGAGCCGGACCACGCTGCCGCCTTCGCCGAGGAGCGGGATCGCCCCGAGCTGGCTCGGGGTGGTGCGCTCGCTGTCGGCCGCCAGGACGCGAATGTCGACCTGGTTGGCGCCGTCCGGGCGGAGCTGGGTCACCACGGTGCCGTCGATCGTCGTCCGCATGACGGTTGCGACGGTGTTGGCGCTGACGCGGAGGTCGGCCAGGCGCTCGCGGTCGACCTGGGCGCGGATCTCAGGATCCCGCTGCTGGGCGTTGTTCTGGACGTCGACGGTGCCCGGCGTTTGGCGGACGGCCTCCTCGACGCGGGTGGCGATCTCGGTGAGCTTGTCGAGGTCGTCGCCAAGGAGGCGGATGTTGATCCCGCCGCCCCCACCGCCGGCGAGCGGGCTGGAGACGTTGGCCCGGATCTGGGCGTCAGGAATCTGACGGAAGCCCCGCCGGACATCGACGAGGATCTGAAAGACCGATCGGTCCCGATGGCGCTTGTCGACGAGCTGCACGGCGATGTTGCCGCCGCGGGTGTTCGATCCCCCGCCACCAAAGCCGCCGCCGCCGCCTACCGACGTAAAGAGCCCCTCGACTTCGGGAACCCCGCTCAGGAGCTGCTCGACTCGCCTGACGACCGCGTCGGTGCCCTGGAGCGAGGTGCCGGGCGGCATCGACACGTTGACCGTGAACACGCCGTCGTCCTCGGGGGGCGCGTATTCAGAGCCGATGATGTTGTACTGGAGCATAAGCAGGCTGCCCCACAGGCTGGCGGCGCCGATGGCGACCACGAGCCAGCGGACCCGCAGACTCATCCCGAGTAGGCCGCGATAGCCACGCGCCAGCCGATCGTAGCCGCGGTCCCAGACCCGGCCGAAGCGGGCAAGCGGGCCACGCGCGGCCGCGTGGCCCTCGCTGAGCCAGCGCGAGGCCAGCATCGGCGTGAGGGTGAAAGAGATGAACAGCGAGAAAAGGGTAGCCGTGGCGATGGTGATCCCGAACTCCTGGAAGAGCCGCCCGATGTTGCCGCTCATGAAGCTGACCGGCAGGAAGACGATCACGTCGACCAGGGTAATCGCCATCGCCGCCAGACCGATCTCGCTCCGACCGCGTAGCGCCGCCTCGCGTGGGACCTCGCCGAGCTCCAGGTGGCGGGTAATGTTCTCGAGGACCACGATGGAATCGTCGACCAGGATGCCGATCGTGAGCGCCAGGGCCATCAGCGAGATGATGTTCAGGCTGAAGCCGAAGAAATACATGACCAGGAAGGTCGAGACCAGCGAGGTCGGGATCGCCAGCAGCACGATCAGGGTGTTCCGCCAGGTGTGCAGGAACAGGAGCAGCACGACGCCAGTGAGGATCACCGCGATCCCGAGGTCGTTGGTCACCGCTGACAGTGAGCGTCGGGTGAAGATCGAGGTGTCGCTGGTGATCGTCATGCCCACGTCGGGCGGGAGCGTCCGTTCGATCTGGGCAAGCGTATTCTTGACGTTGTCGGCCACCTGGACGCTGTTGGCATCGGCCTGCTTGGTAACCACGAAGCCGACGGCATCCTGCCCGTTGTAGCGCTGGAGACGGGTCTGCTCGCGGAACGTGTCGATAACCGTAGCGACATCCTGGAGCCTGACCACCCGCGGGTTGGTCTGGATGACCAGGTTGCGGACGTCGTCGAGCGATCGCAGCAGACCGACAGCGCGGATGCTCTGGCTGGTGGTCCCCTCGGTCAGGCGGCCGCTCGGGGTACTGATGTTCTCACGAGTCAGGGCATTCTGGACGGTCTGGAGGGAAACGCCGTAGCCGCGCAGGCGCTGGGAGTCGACCTTGACCTGGATCTCGCGCTGGAGGCCACCCGACAACGTGACGTCGGCGACCCCATCGACCGACTGCAGCCGCGGCAGGATCGTGTCGTTGCCGAGCTCGAACAGCTCGGCCAATGAGCGGCGGCCGGACATGGCGATGTTCATGACCGGAAGCTGGGTGATGTCGGCCTTGGTCACCGAGGCCGTGCCGACATCCTCGGGCAGCCGCGCCCGGATCGCGGCGAGTCGGCGCTCGACGTCGAGGGCCGCCTGGCTGGTGTCGGTGCCCTCGACGAAGCGGATGTTGAAGTTGACCGACCCCTCCGACGAGGTCGAGGTGATCGTCTCGATGCCGGGCAGGCCCGAGATGGCGTTCTCGATCGGGCGTGCGACCAGCTCTTCGACGTCGGTCGGCGCGGCGCCCGGGTAGGGGATGGAGACGAAGACGGCCGGAAAGCTGATCGCCGGAAAGCGGTCGATCTTCATCCGCGAGTAGGCGACGCTGCCCATCAGGACCATACCCACGATCAGCATCAAGATCGCGAGCGGACGGGTAATCGCCAGTCGGGTCAGCCCCATCTTCGAACTCCAGTGTAGAGCGGGGCTCCTCTAGAACTATCGTCCCGCCGGCCTACGCACGGTCTGTCATCCCACCAGTGTCCATTCTGACCTACCGAGGCGAGACACGCAAGGGAATTGACAGGCCAGCAGCATCTTGCGTACACCTGGCGCGATGGTCACGCAACGTCTCGCCCTCGGGCTCCTCGCCACCGCCGCGCTGGTGGCCGTGCTCGGCCCGGTTTGGGAGGCGCGCCAGCGCGCACCGGAGCAGACCGTTCGGTCGTACCTGGCGGCGGTCGAGCGGGGGGAGCTCGAGGCCGCGCTGGCGACGTTGGTCCCCGAGGCGCAGGCCGCCCTCCGCGAGCGGATCGAGAACCAGCTCGGCAGTCGCTATCGCGTTGAGGTCGTCGCGCTGGCGACCCCATCCCTGCTCGCACGGGTCGGTGGGGCGCCGGCCACGACCGCCGAGGCGACGATCCTGGCCGAGGTGACGCCCGTCGTGGGCGAGCGCTGGAAGAGCACCAGCGTCGTCGATCTCGTCGAGCGTGACGGCCGCTGGCTGCTGGTCGACGCGCCGTTCACGTAGGGGCGCGATGCATCGCGCCCCT
The DNA here is from genome assembly GCA_013695975.1 of Chloroflexota bacterium. Classification (GTDB taxonomy): domain Bacteria; phylum Chloroflexota; class UBA6077; order UBA6077; family JACCZL01; genus JACCZL01. Next base: position 3,644 of record JACCZL010001005.1, on the reverse strand, counting down.
ACGACTCGTTCCGGGCGCGGAACACGAGGCGGAGGGCGGTGCCTTCGAAGCCGAAGGCGGCGCGGAGCTGGTTCTCGAGGTAGCGTTCGTAGGAGAAGTGGAGGAGTTTCGGGTCGTTGACGAAGAAGACGAAGGTTGGCGGGCGGACCGCGGCCTGGGTGGCGTAGAAGATCTTGAGCTGGCGGCCCCGCTCGTTGTGGGGGTGGCGAGCGACGGCGGCACGGACCAGCTCGATCACCTTCGGGGTCGGGATCCGCGTGTCGCGCGCGGCCTGGACGTCGCGCGCGAACTCGAGGACCCGCCGCACCCGCTGGCCGGTCTGGGCCGAGATGAACAGGAGCGGGGCCCAATCGACAAACTCGAGCTCACGCCGGATGCGGACGGTGAACTCGTCGGTGGTGTGCTGGTCTTTCTCGATCAGGTCCCACTTGTTGACCGCGACGATCAGGCCCTTACGGGCATCTCGGACGTAGCCGGCGACGTGGGTGTCCTGCGCGGTCAGCCCCTCGGCGGCGTCGATCACCAGCACGGCCACCTCGGCCCGCTCGATCGCCCGGACCGCTCGCAGGACGCTGAACTTCTCGACCCCTCGGTCGATCTTGCCGCGGCGCCGAATGCCGGCGGTGTCAATCAGGAGGACACGCAAGCCCTCGAAACGGAGCTCGGTATCGATCGGGTCGCGGGTCGTGCCCGGAACCGGGCTGACGATCGCGCGCTGCCGGCCGAGCAGGGCGTTGAGTAGTGACGACTTGCCGACGTTGGGCCGGCCGACGATCGCAATCGACAGGTCGGCCTCGTCCTCGGCGGCCTCTTCGCTGGGCGGCAATCGATCGACGATCTCGTCGAGCAGATCGCCGGTGCCGGTTCCGTGGAGTGACGAGATCGGGATGGCCTCACCGAGGCCCAGCTCGAAGAACTCGACGGCGTTGCGTCCCTGACGCAGGCCATCGGCTTTGTTGGCGCCGAGCAAAACCGGCTTACGTGACCGCCGCAGCAAGTCGGCCACGTCCACGTCGGCCGCGACGGGTCCGCTCGCGGCGTCGACGACGAACAGGATCACGTCGGCCTCGTCCATCGCTTCCCGGGCCTGGCCCAGGATCTCGACCGTCGGGAGGGTCCCCCAGCGGCCCGGGCCACCGTTGTCCGGGACCGCTCGGGCCAGCCCGGGCTCCGGCTCGATTCCGCCGGTGTCGATGACGGTGAACTCGCGTCCGCGCCACTCGGCCACACCGTAGAGGCGATCCCGGGTCGTGCCGGGAACGTCGTGCATCACCGCCCGGCGCTCGCCGATCAGGCGATTGAAGAGCGTGGACTTGCCGACGTTCGGTCGTCCGACGATGGCCACGACGGGACGGGCCACAGGTCGCCTCCCTGTAAGGGCGCTGCTCCCCGCGCCCATAAGAGGATGATGGGGCCTCCAGAGCGCCCGTGACAACAACCGTCAGGGAACCGGCGTGGGGGTCGGCTCTGGCGGGGGTGGCTCGGGCGGGGGTGGCTCGGGCGTCGGGGCAGGGATCGGGGTCGGGGTTGGGACGGCGCGAAGCATGACGACGACTCGAGGCGGGTCGAGCCGCTCCAGGGTGAAGCCGGGCGGAATGGTGACCCGCGGCTCGAGCTCATGGCGCCCCTCGCGGAGGCCGGCGAGATCGAGCACGACGCGGAAATCGGTGGGCGTCAACGACTGGAGGGTGGGCGCCGGGCCGACCAGCGTCACGTCGAGCTGAGGCAGGCTGCTGCTGAGGTTGAGGTTCGGACCCAGGTTCAGGAGCGTCGGGTAGAGCCGCACCGTCTGGGCGACGGTCAGTGGAGTCACGCGCAGGGTCACGTTGACCGGCTGAGGCTGTAGCAGTGTCAGGCCCGTGCTCGGAACCACCTGAACCCTTCGCACCACGCTACTCGAGATCCCGCCAACGTCGATCGGCTCGGTGTCGACGAAGTCGACGTTCCCGAGGACCGCCGGCGAGCCGACCACGGTCACCGTGGCAGGCTCGACCTCGACCGGCTGGAGATAATAGCCGGGAGCGACGCGGCCGCGAACCTGGGGACGGACGCCGACCTCCTTGTAGCCGACTTGCTGCGCGACGGGTACCTCGACGTTGACGGTCGGCGGCGTAATCCGCACGTCACGCACCTCGAGCCCCCGCGCGTCGACGGCGCGGGGGGCGTAGGTCGCGTCCAGGCCGACCGTCAGGCCATCGAGTCGGACGTCAACCACGACCGCTTCGACGCGCAGAACCCCGCTCGACGGTCCGGTTACCGTGACGCTCTCCTGACTAATCCGTGGCGTCGAGTACGCGTAGCCGAACGGCACATTGCCGTTGATGTTGACCCTGACCGGGACGACCCGCTCGACGACATCCTCGAGGACCGCGTTGACCCGCGGTGGGATCGAGTCGACCGAGCGAACCCGCGACTCGAGGACCTCGACGCTGACCGTAAACTCGTTGACCCCCGGCCGCGCGGTGGAGCCATCGGCGATGGCATGGAAGCTGGCCGGCCGCAGCAGCGGCCAGAATTCGGATGGCGCCCGCACCCGCACCTGGACCCGCGGGGCCTCGCTGACGACGATCATCCCGGGCGGAGTGTTGACGATCTCGACCGGCACGGTGAAGTTGGGAATGTCGGTGCGGTCCGGGTTCTGCTCGTTCTGAACGAACACCCAGAGGCCGGACGCGAGGGCGAGGGCGACGATCGCGCGGCCAAGATCGAACGGCAGGCGCAGCATAGATCAGTGGTTTAGACCTTCGCGGCGGTCCGTCCGCGGATCCAGGCGGGGAACTGCTCGCCGACCGCCGGGCGGTAGAGGATGCCGAGCACCTTGCGCAGGGCGGCGTCGTCGAGTGGCTTCGAGAGGATCCCCTTATGGGCCAGCGTGACTCGGCCAGTCTCTTCGGAGACGACAACCGTCAGGGCGTCGGTTGACTGGGTGATGCCGAGCGCCGCCCGATGGCGGGTCCCGTAATGCGACAGCGGGCCGGGCTTCGCGTTCACGCCGACTTCGGCAAGCGGGAGGAGGGCGCCGGCCGCGACCACCCGGTCGCCGTGGATGATGACGGCGCCGTCGTGGAGCGTCGAGTTGGGATAGAAGATGTTGAGCAAGAGCTCAATCGAGAGGGCTCCATCGATCTGGATGCCAGTCTCAGCGTACTCACCCAGGGCCGTCTCGCGCTCGAGCACCAACAGCGCCCCCCAGCGGCGCTCGGCGAGCCGCCGCGCGGCCACGGCGACTACGTCGATCACGTGGGCCGAGTTGGTCATGGCCGGTGGGTGTGGCAACAAGCCGCCGGCCCGCCCGACCTGCTCGAGGGCGCGCCGCAGCTCCGGCTGGAAGAGGATTGGAACCGCGACGAACAAGGCCGGCAGGCTGTTGCGAAGGAGCCAGCTCAGTACGTCCAGGTCGAGCAGGTTGCCGAGCACCGCCCCCAGCACGATCACGGTCACGATCCCACGGACCAACATCACGGCCGTCGTCCCCTGGATGAGGATCAGCAGCCAGTAGATGATGACAGCGACGATGGCGATGTCGACCAGGCTCCGCCAGTCGAGCTGGGTCAGCGCGGCCGAGATCGCCTGGAGGAGCCAGTCCACGCTAGCCGTCCCGAGTCGCGAGTCCCGAGTCGCGAGTCGCGCGGCCAGTTTCGTGA